>NZ_JBICNX010000013.1:0-120786 GCF_043107035.1 Staphylococcus sp. 231237_7MaSpsaltlick | reverse complement strand
ACAGTATTAAATCCGACATCTGCCGTAATTAACATTTCTTCTAATGCTTCAAAGAAGTCTTCATCTACTTTACGGTAACGCGCGATTAAGTTGTTAAGTTGGGCTTGGAAATTTTCACGAGATTTTTCTAAACCAGCTCTAAACTTAGCACCTAATTGCTGTGCTTCTATTTCTTCAAAGTCTTCAATCGAAATCAAACCATCTTCATCAAAGTCTGCTTCTTTTAACTTTTTTGGTTTCTTCTTTTCCTTTTGTTCAGCAATCTCTGAATCTTCTTGAGGCTGCCCGTCTGATTCTAATTGTTCTAATTCTTCTTGTTGCTTTGGTTCTTCACTTGAACCCGAAAATTTATCCTTTAATCGTTTGAAAAAGCTCATGCTTGTTCCTCCTCCATGACTTTATCTATCGTATTTAAATTCACGCTTACCAATTTAGAAACACCCGATTCTTGCATTGTAACACCATATAAGCAATCTGAATATTCCATCGTTCCTTTTCTATGTGTTATAACGATAAACTGTGTTTGATCTGATAAGTCTTTCAAATATTGTGCATAGCGAATGACGTTTGCCTCATCCAATGCTGCCTCTACTTCATCTAATATTACAAATGGCGCTGAACGTACTTGTAAGATAGCAAATAATAAGGCAATTGCACTTAGAGCACGTTCTCCACCACTCAGTAACGAGAGATGTTGTAATTTTTTACCAGGTGGCTGTACGATTATATCTACACCTGCAGTTAAATAATCATCATCTGTCAAACGTAATTCAGCCTGACCACCACCAAATAGTGACTTGAAGACCTCAGCAAAATAACCTTGCACAGCATGGAATGTTTCTTTAAAGCGGTCTTTCACTTCTTGGTCCATCTCTTCTATTATTTGTTCTAGTGTCGTTTTAGCAGCTCTTAAATCTGTACGTTGCTCGTTTAAGAAGGTATATCTAGAGTTAATTTCTTCAAATTGTTCAATTGCATTTAAATTGACTGGCCCAAGTTCCTCAATAGACATTTTAGTTAATTTTACCTTTTTACGAAGCGCTTCAATATCATCATCTAATTCATATAGTTCACTCGCACGTTCATAAGTTAAATGGTATGTTTCGCTTAAATGATCAATCGCATGGTTAATTAGGACATCTAAACGTGACTGTTCAGATTTAATATCTTGATATCTGTTTTCTATCGATAAAATATCTTGGTTTGCTTCACTCAATTTTTGATCAGTTGTTTCAATCGTTTCATTTAACTCCAAACGTTTTTGCTTTAATGTTTCAAGTTGTTCAGTTAATTGTGCTTTGGTTTCTTTACTGTCTGTAATTTTTGTTTGGATATTGTTAAATGCTGTTTCGCCTGTAACTTCATCTGAATTGAACAATTCGATTTGTTCGTCTAAACGTTGTTGTTGCTCTGAAACTTGTTGTAGTTGTTGATTTAATTTAACATCTGTTTGCTTTTGCGTGTTTAAACGCTCTTTGACAACGGCTAAATCTGATTTCTTTTGATGTAATTGTTGTTGTATTTGATTTGAGCTTTCTTTTCCTTCTTTGGAAAGTTTTGTAAAAACATTTATATCATTTTCTAGCTTACCTAATAAATCTTTGATTTCTTGCAAACGCTGTTTCTTATCATTTAAGGTTTGCTTACTCGTCTCACTTTGATAACCATCGTTTTTCTCAAATTCAAATTCCTCATGTTCATCTTTTAAGTGCGCTTCATTTTTACGTAGTCTATCCAATTCTAATTCATAACTATGAACTTTTTGTTTAACAGTATTATATTGTTGGCCTATATCAAAATATCGCTCACTCTGCTTATCTGAGTCATCTTTAATCGCTTGATATTGTTGTTCAAATTCAACAGTTTGACGTTGATAATCTTCAAGTTGTGCGCGCATTGTAGCAAGTTCATCCTTTTGAGATAGGATACTTTTAGTCTTACGATCACCGCCGCCAGTCATAGAACCACCTGGATTAACAATATCTCCATCTAATGTCACAATTCTCGTACGATAACGAATTGTTCTTGCTAAATCATTTGCATGTTTCAATTCTTTAACAATAATTGTATTGCCAAGTAAATTCTGGACAACATTTTGATAAGCATCACTAGTTGATACTGCTTGAGATGCTATATTGACAAATCCTTCCGCTTTTTGTGCTGCAGATAAAATTTCTTGGCTAAGTTGTCTCGGTTGAATGACATTTAACGGCAAGAAAGTCGCACGACCCAGTCCATGTTGCTTTAAATATTGAATTGCTTGTCGTCCATCCTTTTCAGTTTCTACAATGACATGTTGTAATGATGCACCTAATGCTGTTTCAATTGCCTTAGTTAAATCAGATGGTACTTGTACTACTTCCGCAACCGCACCATGAATACCAGAAAGTTTGTCCTTTTTCGCTTTTAAAATATGTTTCACGCCATTGAAAAAGTAACTATAATCTTCTTGTTGTGTTGCCAAACTATCAATTCGAGATTTTAATTTTTCATTATAGCGATATGCTTGATGTAATTTGTCTTCATATGTTGTTTGTTGTTGTTTCAGTTGCGTCAATTTACGTTCACATTGAGCAGATTCAGTTTCTAATTCCTTTAATTCCTTTTGCGCGCCTTTATATTGTTCTTCTACTGCATTTATTTCTGCTTGTATCGACTTTAATTGTTCAAATGCTTCAATTAATCTTGAATCTAACCTAGATTGTTTAGATTCATTTTCTTGAATTGTATGTTCTAAAAATCGAATATCATTGTTTACATCTGATTGTTCGGACATCAATTGATAATATTCGTCTTTAATTTGTTCTAGTTTTTCATCATGTTGTTCATCAGATACGTATAATTGTGATTCTAATAATTGTATCGTCTCGTTTAATTCCTTTTGTTGCGCTTTCAATTGACTCAGTTGTGTCTTGGCCTCATGTTGTTCTGCTTCTAGTTGTTCTTTCTGACTTTCTAAACTTGCTTGTTCTTCTTCAAAACGAGCATTCGTTTCTGATTGATTTTTTTTGCGTTCTTCAAGTAAATTGAGTTGGCCAGCATACTTTTCAACATCTTCTGTCGCTTTAACTAATTGATAATTTAGTGACTCCACTGTATCATCAAGCTGCTGTCTTTCAGATTTAAATTTATTTAAAGCATTAGTATGTTGTACTTTTTCAGCATCT
The DNA here is from genome assembly GCF_043107035.1 of Staphylococcus sp. 231237_7MaSpsaltlick. Lineage (NCBI taxonomy): Bacteria > Bacillati > Bacillota > Bacilli > Caryophanales > Staphylococcaceae > Staphylococcus > Staphylococcus sp. 231237_7MaSpsaltlick. The sequence continues at coordinate 117,619 of NZ_JBICNX010000013.1, read as the reverse complement.
TTTGCTTCTTGTTGACTTTTAAGTTGATTTAAATTGTCATCTAATTCATGAATATTTTTATTATAGTTTGAAATATCATGCACCGTTACAAGAACATCACTACGTTCCATTTCTTGAGAAAGATGCTTATATTCTTTAGCTATCGCCGCTTCTTCTCTTAATGGTTCAACTCTACCTTCTAAATCATATAAAATATCTTCCACTCTAGATAAATTGTCTTCAGTTTGATTTAGTTTCTGCATAGAAGCTGCTTTACGCTTTTTATATTTTAATACACCAGCAGACTCTTCTAATATTTGCCTTCTATCTACTGGCTTAGCATTTAATATTTCATCCACTCTACCTTGTGAGATAATACTAAACGCTTCTTTTCCTAATCCTGAGTCTAAAAATAAATCCGTAATATCCTTTAATCTAGCGCGGTCATTATTCAAATAATATTCACTTTCACCACTGCGGTACAATCTGCGCGTAACTACAACATCTGTGGCATCAATTTGTAATTTACCAGCACTATTATCAAGCTTCAATTTTACTTCCGCATAATTTTGAGCCTTTCTATGTTCAGCTCCTGAGAAAATGATATCTTCCATCTTCGCCCCGCGTAGCGACTTTGCAGATTGCTCTCCTAGCACCCACTTAATCGCATCGGTGATATTACTTTTCCCACTACCGTTAGGCCCTACTATCGCTGTAACACCCTCATCAAATTGTACGTTTGTGTGTTCAGCAAACGACTTAAACCCAACAGCATCTATTGATTTCAAATATACCATGCTATTCTCCTTAAAAAATTACATTGCATTGATTAAATAAACAATGTATTGATTATTCCAAACTGCTTTAATAACAAAGCTATTTAACTTTATTCTTTAATGATTTATAAGCACGTTCTGCTGCTTTTTGTTCTGATTCCTTTTTGGTTTTACCTTTACCTTCAGCTACTGCTGTTCCTTCTAGGATTACTTCTGAAGTAAATAGACGGTGATGTGCTGGACCCTCTTCATTTATTAATCTATAAGTTACATCACCCTTATTTTGACGATGTACATACTCTTGAAATTGTGTTTTAAAGTCTACCACGCCTTCAAGTTCATCATCTTCAACAAACGGGAAGATTGTCTTTTCTGCAAATTTCCATACAGATGGCAAACCTTGATCTAGATATAACGCACCTACAAATGCTTCGAAAGCATCAGACACGAGCGACGGTCTCGTACGACCACCCGTTTTTTCTTCACCTTTACCTAATAGAATTAAATCATTCAAGTGAATTTTTTTCGCAAATATTACAAGTGAGGGCTCACAAACAATTGTTGCACGCATCTTTGTTAAATTACCTTCTGGCAATTCTGGGTATTTATCGAACAAATAACGTGAAACCGTCAATTCTAATACCGCATCTCCTAAAAATTCTAATCTTTCATTGTGATCTAAACGATTCATATTAAAATCATTTATAAAACTAGAGTGAGAAAATGCTTGTTGATATAAATCAATTTGATTAAAATTCAAATCTAATTCTTGCATTTTTTCAGCAAACCTCGTTTGGAATGCTTGAACCATTTCCTTTTTTTTATAATTGGTCAATCTCTTTCCTCCTCAGATTTAGAGCTAATCTATTATATACCCTTACATTTTACGTGATTTGTACATAAAACTAAAGGGAAAACTGTTTTAAAAAAACGATAGTAAAACAGCCAACAACACATCGGGTATTTTTCATTGATATGCTCTAAAAATAACAATCGTTGTACTTTTTTAACAATAAAAAATCTGAGCCGTATCTTATAACGACTCAGATATGTGTTTATTATTTTTCAATGCTATTAATAAATTTAACTGCATCACCAACAGTGTTGATTTTTTCAGCTTCTTCATCAGGAATTTCAGTACCAAACTCGTCTTCTAATTCCATAACTAATTCAGCGATATCAAGTGAGTCAGCGCCTAAATCATCTTTGAAAGATGCTTCTTCAGTTACCTTTTCAGCGTCAACTCCTAATCGGTCAACGATGATATCTTTTACTTTGTCAAAGTTTTCCACGTCGATTCACCTCCTTCTAAAAGTTTACTTATAGACTTTTTTATTTTCCCATTTTATCGATTGAAATACAAGTAGTATTTCAACGCTCCAAATGGGAAGTGAATAAATTTACAAGTTAATTCACAATCGTCATGCAAAAGTGTAATTAAAATTACAACTTTTTTATAACATTTTTATAAATCAACCTTTTATCTCAACCATTGACAATTCAATGGCTTTATTCCATAAACATGCCGCCATTAACATGAATTGTTTGGCCTGTGATGTATTTTGCCTTTTCTGAAGCTAAGAATGCAACAGTATTGGCAATATCTTTATCTTCACCAAAACGTGCTAATGGAATTTGATTTAACATTTGCTCTTTAAGCTCATCACTTAATGCATCCGTCATATCAGAAACAATGAAACCTGGTGCAACTGCGTTTACTGTGATACTTCTAGAAGCTAATTCGCGGGCAACAGATTTCGTCATACCAATAACGCCAGCTTTTGTTGCTACGTAATTTGTTTGACCTGGATTACCAACGGCACCTACCACACTTGATAAGTTGATAATGGCACCACTTCTTTGTCTAAGCATTTGTGGTGTTACCTTTTGAATACAGTTAAATACACCTTTTAAATTTGTATCAATAACGTCGTCCCATTCTTGTTCCTTCATTCTCATAAGTAAGTTGTCACGTGTAATACCAGCATTATTGACTAGTACGTCCACTGAGCCAAATTGACTTACAACTTCTTTAATCATTGCTTTAACTTCATCACCATTGGCAACGTTGGCTTGTATCGCAAAACTGTCTACACCTTTTGCTTTAATTTCTTCGACTACTGCGTCAGCTTTGTCTTTACTGCCCGCATAGTTCACGGCTACATTGTATCCTTCATCAGCCAATTGTAGTGCAATACTTCGACCTATACCTCTTGATGCTCCTGTTACTAATGCGCTTTTAGTCATTTTCATTCCACCCTTTTACGTCTTCTAATGTTTGAATTGAAGTTACTTTTACATCTCTGTTTATTTTTTTTATTAAACCTGATAATACTTTACCCGGTCCGATTTCTATAAAATGATCAACGCCTTGTGCGATCAACCATTCAGTCGATTCGATAAATTGAACTGGAGAATATAATTGTTTAATCATATTGGCTTTAATGATATTAGCATCTGTTTCTCCTTGTGCATGTACATTTTGAACCACTGGAAACTGTGCATCGTGCCATTCAAATTGATCTACATATTGTGCAAAGTCATCTTCAATCACTTGCATCATTGAAGAATGAAATGGCCCAGAAACTGCTAGAGGTAATACACGTTTCGCACCTCTAGATTTCCCTTCTGCTACTAATTGATCAATTAATGTTTTATGACCTGAAACCACAATTTGACCTGGCGAATTGATATTAGCAGGTTCAATAACTTCATCAGCTGTTGACAAATCTTTACAAATTGCGTTTACTTCATCAAAATCTAAACCAAGCACAGCTGCCATACTACCGACACCATCTGGAAAAGCTGCTGCCATCAATTGACCACGTTTGCGTACAATTTTCACAGCATCTTCAAATTTTAATACGCCGCTTGCAACTAAACTCACATATTCGCCTAAACTATGACCCATTGTATAGTCTGCATCAATATTTTCCAAAGCACTCAGTAAAGCTGAACTATGTGTTAATAATGCAGGTTGTGTATTTTCAGTTTGACCCAGTTTCTCATCTGAATCTGTAAACATCGTTTCTAACAAGTCAAAATCCACAGCAGATTGTGCTTCATTTAATATTGCAGTTGCCGCTTCGTTCTCATTGTATAAATCACTTGCCATTCCGACCTTTTGTGATCCTTGACCCGGAAAAATTATAGCTGTTTTACTCATTTTCTGCACCTACCGTTTCTTTCATTGTTTGAACAATTCGTTGTTCACCAGCAATTTTTGCTTGTTTGATAGCAGAATAAAATGCCTTTGCACTTGAACTACCATGTGCTTTTACTACTGTACCATTTAAACCTAACAAGACCGAACCACCATATTCTGCATAGTCCATTTTAGTCATTAATTGATTTAAATCTTTACGTAAAATTAAAGCAGCCATTTTATTTTTAAAACTACTTAACAATGTAGATTTAAACATTTTTCCTATAGATTTAGCAACACCTTCGAGATTTTTAAGAATCATGTTACCTGTATAACCATCAGTTACTACTACGTCTGCTACATCTTGCATTAAGCCCTTCGCTTCTACATTTCCCGCAAACTTAAATACTTGTTGCTCAGCCATCAATCCGTAGGCTTTTTTTGTTAAACTATTACCTTTTGCAGCTTCAGTTCCAATATTTAACAATCCAACTGAAGGGTGTTCAATGCCTCGAATCTTTTGCGCATAGATATGTCCTAATTGTGCATATTGTAATAAATGCTCTGGTTTAGCTTCCGCATTCGCACCAACATCCATAAACACAAACCCTTTACCTGAAATTGTAGGTAATGTTACTACCAATGCTGGTCGTTCTACACCTTTAATTCGTCCAACAATAAACAAACCTGCAGACATGAGCGCTCCAGTGTTACCCGCAGATACGCACCCTTCTGCTTCACCTGATTTAACAGCTTCAGCCATTTTTACCATTGAACTATCTTTTTTACGTTTGATTGCGCGTACTGGCTCATCTTCCATAGTAATTTCTTCTGTACAATGTCTCACTTCAACTCTTTCATGTTGAATTGTACACTGAGCTTCATCGCCGAATAAAATGATTTCTAAATCACTAAAATCATTTACCGCTTTTTTTACGGCATCTAAAACGATTTGTGGTGCATCGTCTCCACCCATCATATCAATAGCTAATTTAACCATCTTGCTCATCCTCACTTATATAATACATTTTAAATGTACCCTTAAATACCAATGCATCTTTTACATATGAATTTACTTGTATTATAAAGTACTTACTTGTACTTTCAATTACGTGTGCTTCTGCACGTACTGTATCATTTAATTTTACTGTTTTTAAAAATTCTACATTACTTTCTTTCGTCAACACACTTGATTTATGTATAAGTGCCACACAAAGCGAATTTGCTTGTGCAAATAATACATGACCACGTGCAATTTGGTTTCTGGTAAATACTGAATCCTCGTCAATATCGATAATAGAAGTTGCTTCACGATTTGGTTGGACATTAATGACGTCCCCAATAATTTCACTGCCGTCGATCGAACGGATACGGTCGTGATTTTTCCTAGCAACTGTCTTGATTCTCTTTCGTAATTCCGGAATATTCAAGTATGTACGGTCCAACCTGATTGTTTGAATACTCACTGAAAACAACGTACTCAAATCCAAATCAGTAATAAAGGGATTTTTTTCTATTTCTTTTTTTATAGCTTCGCGTCGTTCTTGTTTTTTTAACTTCATTTTGCTCAACCCCTACTTTTTAGTACCAAGTCTTAAACATTCCTCACATATCATAACACTTTCTATTTGTTCTACTCAACAAATATCATTATTATCTTTAATTATTTTTCACAATTACTTTTTTAGTAAAGTAGTAAATAAATAAATTTAGCAACTTAATATTTTTTCCTAAATGATATAGACATTTTTAACAATAGAAAAATTACAAATTTATTAATCTTTAATTATTTTTAAAATAGTTATTGATTTTAACTAATATTAATTGCATAATGATAAGCAATTCATAAATAAAATATTAATTTGCTTTTTAATAATTTCGGAGGTATTTAAATGAAAAAATTTTTACTCGCAACATTGGCATCGAGTGCAACGATTGCATTGTTAAGTAATACCGTTGACGCTAAAGAGACATCAGCAAGGCAAACGATAACTGAAAGTCAATTAAAGCATCTAGATGATATAAACGTTACAAGCAACCAAGATATTGAAAAATTACTGCAAGATAATGCACAAAAATTAATTCAGAATAAAACAAAATCTAAAGATGAGAGTTATGTTCGTTCTGCATTTGATCAGTATCATGTCGTCAAGAAAGAAGCTGATCAATCAGGTTCAACACACTATACGTTAGAACCAAATAAAGACAACGTAACAGCGTCTGATAGCCGAATTAAAGTACATGTAAATAACGATAATAAAGTTACTTTAATTAATGGTAATTTAGATAAGCCAAAAATCGAAACAACGAATAAAGTTCAATTATCTAAAAACGATGCAGAAGATAAAGCTCTCTCAGCCTTAGGCATCGATAAAAATAAAATTAGTAATATTAAAGGATATCCTGTTATTAGTAATAATAAACTTGATATTAATAGTGATAAGAAAAAACTTGTTTACGATGTTGAGATTAACTACATACACCCTAAACTTGCACATTGGAAAGTCCAAATTGACGCAAATACAGGTGACGTAATTCGAAAACAAAACTTAATCGAACATGCTAGTGCTACAGGTAAAGGTACAGGCGTAAATGGCGATGTGAAATCACCTTTAAATATTACTAACACATTAGGTAAATATACCCTACACGATACATCTCAAGATACTGAAATCGAAACGCGATCAGCCAATAGTACTGAATCATTATCATTACCAATTATCAATGGTTCAACTAATTTCAATAAAGATAATCAAAAAGCTGGTGTGGATGCACATTATTACGCTAATTCAGTCTATCACTATTACTTAGACAAGTTTAATCGCAAAAGTTTAGATAATAATAATAAAAAAATTGATTCTGTAGTACATTATGGAAAACAATATAATAATGCCGCATGGACTGGTCAATATATGGTTTATGGTGATGGAGATGGCAAACAATTTGCACCTCTATCAGGTGCTAAAGATGTAGTAGCTCATGAATTAACACACGCAGTAACTGAAAATACTGCAGCACTTGAATATCATGACCAACCTGGAGCTTTAAATGAATCATTCTCAGATGTCTTTGGCTATTTCAATGATCCTGATAATTGGTTGATGGGAGAAGATGTGTATACACCAGGTAAAGATGGCGACGGATTACGTAGTCTATCAAATCCAGAGAAATATAATCAACCTGCTAATATGGCTGATTATTATAAAGGCACAGACGATGAAGGTGGCGTACATATCAATAGTGGTATCCCTAATAAAGCTGCTTATCTAACTATAAAATCAATTGGCAAATCAAAAGCAGAACAAATTTACTATTTAGCATTAACACAATACCTAACACCTAAATCACAATTCACTGATGCAAAAGCCTCATTAAAAGCGGCTGCAAATCAATTATATGGAGATAATAGTACTGAAACACAAGCAATTGAAAAAGCTTGGAATGATGTAGGCGTTACAGACTAGTAACTAACAATTTGAAACATATTTTCTAATTTAAAAATGCCACGCCCAAAGATTGAATCAATCTTTGGGCGTGGCTATATTTATATTCATCATATCGCACTTATTTATCATCATAATTTCGATTAAGCACATGTTGAGCATATCCATTACATACTAAATCACTATTAGTCAAAGCTCATATATAATAGATTATCTTGAATAAATGTCCTTAATCGCTCATATTGCGGTTCAAAGAACGCACCAGATTGGATTAACTCAGCAGCTTCATCTCTTGCAACTTCAAGCATTTTATAATCTTCAACTACATTGGCTACGAGGAAATCAGGCAGTCCACTTTGCTTTACACCAAAGAAATCGCCAGGACCACGCATTTCTAGGTCTCTCTCACTCAATTCAAAGCCATCTGTCGTTTGAGTCATGATATTCATTCTTTCAATTCCTGTTTCAGTTTTCGGAGAAGCAATTAACACACAATAACTTTGATGTTCACTTCTACCAACACGACCACGTAACTGATGTAATGTAGACAACCCAAAACGATCAGCATCATAGATCATCATAAACGTAGCATTGGGCACATTGACTCCTACTTCGACAACAGTAGTTGATACTAAAATATCAATCTCATGATTACTAAATCGTTGCATCACTTCATCCTTATCATCAGATGATAACTTACCATGTAAGAGTCCAACTTTTCCTTCACCATAATATTGTTCTAATGATTCATATAGTGCTACTACGTTTTGTACGTCTTCTAAATGCTCAGAACTTTCAATCAAAGGACAAATGACATAGGCTTGTCGACCTTTTCTTAATTCAGCTGTCATTTGATTTAACACACTGTCATACGCTTCATGCTTAGACCATGTGGTAATAATTGGCTTTCTTCCTTTTGGTAACTGCTTTATTGAGGATACATCCATTTCTCCAAAGACAGATATTGCCAATGTTCTAGGTATTGGTGTGGCAGTCATAAAGAGTACATTAGTCATCGCACCCTTTTCTCTTAGTAATTGTCGCTGATTCACACCGAAGCGATGTTGTTCATCCGTAATTACCAAACCAATATTATGAAATATAACATCATCCTGTATTAATGCATGTGTCCCTATAATACAATCGATTTCATTATTTTCAAGTTGTTCTAAGAGTAGTTTTCTTTTTTTCCCCTTTACCGATCCAGTAAGCAATGCTACATTCATGCGATCACCAAATATTTCAACTAAACTTTCAGCGTGTTGTTCTGCTAAAATTTCAGTTGGAACCATCAATGCAGACTGATAACCCGCTGTTTTTAAAGCATACATACAAATAGCTGCAACCACTGTTTTACCTGATCCAACGTCTCCTTGTAGTAAACGGTGCATGCGTAATGGTGCCTTTAAGTCTCTGAAAATTTCATTCACACTATTTTTCTGAGCATCCGTTAATTCAAATGGTAAATCTTTAATGAATTGTTTGACTAATTCAATATCATAATCTACTTCGATCGCTTCATCTGATGTTTTTTCAATTCGATTCAACCACTGCATTCTCAATTCAAACATAAATAATTCAGTAAAGGCATATGTACGCCTTGCTTTAAGCAATGATTGTTTATCAGGAGCAAAATGCAACGCATGTAATGTATCATTTAATGTTTCTAATTTATATTTAGCCCTTAACTCATCTGATAGCCACTCATGAATTGTAACTTCACCCAAAACCTGTCGAATCATTTCTCTTAAAGGCTTCTGTTTGATACCTTCTTTTATTCGATATACCGGTTCAAATTGAGTCTCTGATTCACTACTTTGAGTAAAAAACATCCGCATTCCATTGATTTCTTGTTTACTACGGTTCCATTTACCTTTTACTGTAACCATACCGTGCAATTCTATTTTTTTCTTTAAATACGGTTGATTAAAAAAAGTACACTTAACCGCAATATGATTTACCATAATATGCACAGTCAATTTAGATTTATTTCTACCAAAAAAAGCGACAGTAGGCGTTGAATAAACTTCACCCACTACTGTCACTGTCGCCTGATCTTCCGCCTGATTTAAATCTATTACAGTATTATCATCATAGCGTGTCGGTAAATATAATACTAAATCTTCTACCGTATAAATATTCAATTCATTTAGTACAGCCAAACGTTTAGGTCCTAAACCCTTTATCTGTGCTAAAGGGAAAGGACTATCTATTAAGTTGATTTTCGACATTTTAATCACCAAATATTTCTTGTTTTAATCGTTGGCCTGTAGGTGTACCTGCTAGACCTCCTCTTCCAGTTTCACGCAAAGCAGATGGCATCGTTTGGCCAATCTTATACATTGCTTCAATCACTTCATCCGTAGGTATTCTTGAAGTCACGCCAGCTAATGCCATATCGGCAGACACGATTGCATTTGAAGCGCCAGCGGCATTTCTTTTTACACATGGCACTTCAACTAAACCTGCAACTGGATCACATACTAAACCTAGCATATTTTTCAAACAAATTGCAAAGGCTTCGGCAGATTGTTGTGGCGTTCCACCTGCTAATTCAACTGTTGCACTAGCCGCCATTGCAGCTGCAGAACCTACTTCAGCTTGACAACCACCAGCAGCCCCTGAAATCGATGCATTATTAGCTACGACAAAGCCGAATGCACCAGAAGTTAATAAGAAATTTAACATATCCTTTCTACTAGGCTCTAGACGAGGTTTCAAACCAAATAATACACCTGGTACAACTCCCGCAGAACCTGCAGTAGGCGTTGCACAAATTTTCCCCATTGCTGCGTTAACTTCGTTAGTTGCAACTGCTTTACTTACAGCATCTAATAACGTTGGCCCTGCCAATGACTTACCTGATTTAATGTATTCCTGTAATAAGACTGCATCTCCACCAGTTAATCCTGTTGTAGAGGTTACACCTTTTAGTCCTTCTTCTAAGGCATTTTCCATTGTTTGTAAATTTTTATCCATATGAGCATATATTTCTGCTTCTGATAATCCTGTAACTTCCATCTCTTGCTCTAACATAATTTCGTGAATTTTTTTATTTTGTGATTCACATAATGCAATTAATTCTTCCACACTTTTAAACATGTAATAACCTCCATCATGCGTCTCCCATGAGTGAAACCGTCACTACACCATCGACGTTTTTAATTTTTTCTATTATTTCATCGTTAATCGCATCATCTAACTCGCAAGTCATTAATGCTTGGTCTCCTTTTTCTTTTCTTGAAACTTGCATACTACCAACATTAATACTTGAATCCCCTAAGATATTTGCTACACGTCCGATTGTTCCAAAGGTATCCTTATGGAATACTAACAATGCAGGATAATTACCGCTAATAGCAATGTTAAATCCATTGATAGCTACAACTTCAATTTTACCTCCACCTATTGAGACACCTTCAACCGAAATTTCCTTTTCACTATCTCTCATATTAATAATCGCCGTATTTGGATGCGATCTTTCTTCAGCCATCTCAATAAAGTTAACCTTGACACCCATTTCTTCAGCCGTTTCTAAACTTGTCCGTATTCTATCATCATCTGTATCATAGCCAAGCAAACCACCGACTAGTGCTACATCTGTACCATGACCTCTATATGTTTCCATAAATGAACCATATAAATAGATGTCTACTTGCTTAGGTAGATAATTAAATAAATCACGCGCTACAAGTCCGATTCTAACCGCGCCTGCTGTATGAGAAGAAGATGGGCCGACCATTGTAGGACCGATAATATCAAAGACTGTTTTATACTTCATAATTTATACCCCACTCTTATTTTTAATGTTTCTAATGTGTTGCGCTTACATTTTTGAACGTTGTTATTATTATAACAACTTACTAATCGTTTATAAACCAATTCCGGTTGTAATAATCACTTAAAAACTAAAGCATATTATAGCGCACAATTAATTGTACACTTATAAGCAAAGCCAATAGTTAATATTAATGGAATTTACTATTGCAATCAATATGTTAACACATAAAAATATACGCAATTAGATTAATACATCTAACTACGTATATTATGTACCTTACTTTTTAATAGTTTACCTTCACTATTCTACTGAAATTAAATATGGATAAACGGGTTGATCTCCTTGATGAACATCAAGTTCAACATCTTCATAATTAGCTTCTACCCATGATACAATCGATTCTGTTTCTGATTGATTCGCCTCCGCACCAACTATAAGCGTGACGATTTCACTATCTTCAGCAATCATCGTTTCTAATAAACTTTGCGCTGCATCAATTAACACTGGGTTGCTAGTTACAATTTTATCCTCAATCAAGCCCATAAATTCATCTTTCTTAATTTCAATGCCATCTATCTTTGTATCACGAACAGCATATGTAATTGCACCCGATGATACCACACTAAGTGTTTCGTTCATACGTGCTTTATTATCTGACAATGAATCTGCTTCATCATAATTGAATAAAGCCGCAATACCTTGAGGTATCGATTTACTTGGTACGACTACCGCTTCTGCATCTACTATGCTAGCTGCTTGTTCGCTCGCCATCATTATATTTTTATTATTTGGTAATATAATTGCACGTTTACATTTAGATTGTTCAATTACTTTAACAATATCCTCTGTTGATGGATTCATCGTTTGACCACCACTTATAACATGCGTTGCACCCATTGATTTAAATAACTCAGAAATACCATCACCCATTGAGATTGTAATCACTGCCGTTTCGACTTCATGTGATGCAGTGTTGTTCGATGAATTGCTCTCTTCTTTTTTAACAACTTCTCGATGTTGTTCACGCATATTTTCCACTTTAAGCTTTATCAATTCACCATATTGTTGACCGTAATTGAATACATCACCAGGTTTTTCAGTGTGTACATGAACCTTAACAATTTCATCATCATTAATTACGAGTAAAGAATCTCCAAATGCACTCATGTCATTTCTAAATTGTTGTTCATCGAATGCTTTTTTATCTTTACCAAAGCGTACCATCATTTCTGTACAATAGCCGAATTCAATATCCTCTGTATTAATTACACCATGGAAATCATGTGCTTCATTGACTAATGTGTCTTTATCTAATTTTGTAACTTGTGTATCTATTGTTTCACCTTTTAATGCACTTAAAAAGCCTTCATAAACAAGTACTAAACCTTTACCACCACTATCTACTACACCTACTTCTTTAAGTACAGGTAATAGATTCGGTGTATTTTCCAAAGATTTTTCGGCTTCTGCTACGATAAATGACAATAATTCTATACAATCCGTTGTTTCTGTAACTTTTGCTTGAGCTGCTGCTCCTGCATCTCTTGCCACTGTCAAGATTGTGCCTTCAACTGGCTTTAATATCGCTTTATATGCAGTATCTACCCCTGCTTGAAAGCTATCTGCTAATTGTTGTGCATTAATCACTTCTAAGTCTTCTAGCTGTTTACAAAATCCTCTGAAAATCTGAGATAAAATAACACCAGAATTACCTCTTGCCCCCATAAGTAATCCTTTAGAAAAAGTTTTACCTAATTCTCCTATATGTTGAGATAAATTTTGCTCTACTGCTTCTCTACCTGATGTCATTGTTAAATTCATATTCGTCCCTGTATCACCGTCTGGTACTGGGTAAACATTTAATGAATCAACTAAATCCGCATGATTTGATAAATTTTGCGCTCCTTGAATTATCATTTCAGCAAATAATTTACCATTAATTTCGCTAACCATTGTACGTTATCCTCCTAGTTTTTCACGCCATTATTCACTCGTACACCTTGTACAAATATATTAATTGAGTTTACTTTTACTTTTAATGTTTGTTCTACTGTATATTTTATTGTTGATTGTAAATTGCTTGCGACTTCAGAGATTTTTGTTCCGAAACTCACAATGATATACATATCTATATTTACTAAACCATTTTCTTCCTTAACAATAATTCCCTTTGCATAATTATCGTATCCTAAAATTTCTGCTATGCCATCTCTAACTTGTTGTCTAGAAGCCATGCCTACAATCCCATAACATTCTACTGCTTTACTGCCTACGACCGAAGCTATTACCTCATTTGAAATGTCTATACTACCATAATCATTCGTGATCTCTAATGTCATCTTTATAGGCCTCCTAGTAATTTGTTATTAAATCATATTTAATTTGCTTCTGATGATAATTTATTATATTTATCCACATTGTACAATTATAGCATAAATTGATTTTAACAAAAGCATTACTGTTATAAAACAGTAATTTTTTTCATGAAAATATTGCTATATAAAAATATCTATGGTACATTATTTGAGTATGTAGTAGATACGTGTATTTATATTTATTAAAGGAGGTACTTTCATGGGCAAACAATGTTTCGTAACAGGTCGTAAAGCTTCAACTGGAAACAATCGTTCACACGCTTTAAATTCTTCTAAAAGAAGATGGAATGCTAACCTTCAAAAAGTTAGAATTCTTGTAGACGGAAAACCTAAAAAAGTTTGGGTTTCTGCACGTGCTTTAAAATCTGGTAAAGTAACTAGAGTTTAATAAATATAATGCACGAAAAAGACCAGTCCTTATGTGGAGGATTGGTCTTTTTTTATTTATTTTATTGTAAAGTTATGACTTATCTCTACTACGAATCACTAATACATTGCCTTTAAAAATCTCAATCTTTCCAAAATCATCAGCTATTTCATTAGAAATCGTTAACGTAGAGCCCTTTGACAAAGTTTCATGATCTAAATTATATTTGAAATGAGTTAGTGAAATTTCAGTTGGTACTGTTGTTGGTACAAATGAGATATATGGTAACGCTGGATTATGCTTTACAAAATGTTGCCCCGCCGACAAATAGCGAATCTCATTGCAGTCATCAATTAACGCTATTGTTAAGTCTTGCATTTCAAATTCAGGCTTTTCTAAAATTTGGATTGCACCTAAAAAATGATCTAATCTGCCACCCGTGGCACCATATATTTCAATTTCTCGATAACCATAGGCTATTGCTTGTTCCACACCCAATGCTAAATCCGTATCATCCTTTTCCGGATTCAACGGATTAAGTGTGATTTGCCGTTCAATCAAAGCACGTTCATCCTCATTTATAGAATCAAAGTCTCCTACCGCAAATTGTGGTGTGATCTTATGTTCAATTAATACTAATGTCCCACGATCAATCCCTATCCATCGCTCATTAGACTTTCTCTTTAAAATATCAATTGGTAAATTTCTATCCCCACAAAGCAAGTTGACTTTCATCTTTATCAACCTTTCAACAATTTAGTAACTTGTTTATAATCATCTTGTTTAAAGAAATAAGAGCCAGCAACTAGCATCGTTGCGCCATGTTCAATTACATCTTTAACAGTTTCATTATTTATACCACCATCTACTTCTATATCAAAATCGAGTTCCATTCTATCTTTAATAGAAGTTAATTGATCTAATTTTTCGATGCTATCACTGATAAAGCTTTGTCCTCCAAACCCAGGATTTACAGTCATCACTAAGACATAATCTACCATTCTAATGACTGGCAATATTGCATCTACAGGTGTGCCAGGGTTTAATACCACACCTGCCTTTATATTTTGCGATTTGATTTGTTCAATCACTCTATGAATATGCGGCGTTGCTTCTACATGTACAGAAATCATGTCTGCACCATGTTGTGCAAATAAATCAACATATTTCTCAGGTTCCTCTATCATTAAATGCACATCAATAGGTAATTTTGTCCCTTTTCTGACCGCATCCAAAATAGGAAGACCAATCGATATATTTGGTACAAATCGTCCATCCATAACATCGAAATGTACACCATCGACGCCTGCTGCTTCTAAATCCTTTAATTCTTGTTGTAAATTTAAAAAATCTGTTGATAATAAAGATGGATATAATTTTGCCACTAGTATCTTTCCTTTCTATTTGCTATCTCATTGAATAGTTGTACATAATGATCATATCTAAATTGTGCAATATTACCCAATTCAACTTCGGATTTTACCTGACATTTCGGTTCCTTAATATGATTACAATTTCTAAATTTGCACTGTTCTCCGAATTCATTTATCTCTAAGAAATAATGTTTTACTTCGTCTTTTTGTATATGATCAAAATCCAATGCACTAAATCCAGGGGTATCAGCTATAAAGCCATTTGACCTTTCATATAATTCAACATGTCGCGTTGTATGTCTTCCTCGATTCAGTGATTTAGATATATGTTGTGTCTCTAATTCTAATTCTGGAAAATAATGATTGAGTAATGTCGATTTTCCAACTCCAGATTGTCCACTTAACACAGCTAATCCTGAACCCCATGCTTGAAACACATCATTAATATCGTCGTTAACACCTATAAATTGTGTTTTATAACCTATTGCTTCGTAAATAGCTAGATTCTGTTTAATCTGACTCGCAATAGTGTCAGTAGTTAAATCCTTTTTCGTTACTAAAATACGCGGACGCAAATGATATGAATGTGCAATAACTAAAAATCGATCTAATAATTGTGTTGAAAAATCGGGCTCCACCGCACTCATAACAATAACGAGATGATCAATATTACTTACAGGTGGCCTCTTCAATTCATTCTTTCTATCATGAACGTGGTGAATATAGCCTTCAGTTACATTCTCCACTTCAAAATCTACGACATCACCAACAATAGGCGAAAATTTATTTTTCCTAAATAATCCACGCGGCTTTGTATCATATAGTTCTCCATCTACATCTACACGATAAACGCCACTAATTGATTTTATGATGCGACCTGTCTTCACTTAGGCACCCCTCTTTTAAATACTATTACTTTATATATTATAGCAAAGCAATTTCATTTTAAATATGAATAAAGCATCTTTATAGAAAATTCATACATTTCTTTTTTAGTATGCTAAGCATTTAATCGTAAAAATTGACTATAATCATAGATTGATAACAAAAAAGCATTCTCATATGGTACAACTTTCGAACTATATCACTACACAATTAGAAAAATACTTTAATAACTTTGTATTATAACACTAAACCATGAGCCTATTTTCATATAATTAAATACTGCTTTGAAATCACTATGACAATGAGACATATTAAACATTTTTATCTCAATAAATAACAAAAGCACCTAGAATAGTTTGATATTGAAACCAAACTGTTCTAGGTGCTTTATTTAAAGGCGATTTATATTCTAAAAGTCATAAGGAATATCTTTATCTGCAACTATTTTATTATCGACACGAATTGTGTAACCTGCAGTCTTTCCTTTTTCAATCGTCATCGGAATTTTAACTGTCTTGTTATCTTTAATCTTGAAAGTTTGTGCAGCCGAAGTACCTGGATTGTCTTTATCTCTGATATATACTTTAACTTCTTGTGCTTTATCATCCTTACCTGAATATGGCACTTGATATGTCTCTGTATATTCTTTTGTTGCCTCTTCGTCTTTATCCTCAGATTTATCTTTGTCATCGTCCTTATCTTGATCATCATCTTTATCATCTGCTTTAGGAGCACCAGAAGATACTGTAAAGGCAATCGTAGAACCTTCATCTACTTCTTCAGCTTTTGGAGATTGACTAATAACATTACCTTTTTTAATCTTATCGTGTTCTTGTTCTTCATTGACTACAACTTTAAACCCTTTACTTTCTAAAGCTGATTTTGCAGATTTAAATGATTTTTTCTCATAATTAGGAACATAAACTTGTTTCACACCTAATGATTCTATTAGTTGTATGCCACTATCTTTAATCTTCACTTTATCGCCAGGATTAATATTTTGATCTTCTATTAAACCTTTAGCAGTATTATTTTTAGTATAGCGCGTATCAACTTTCACATCATCGATACCCAGTTTTTTCAAACGATCAAGTGCTTCATCTTTAGAAACGCCATACAAACTTGGCATTTCAACCATTTTCGGGCCTTTTGATAAAATGAGATCAACTTTACTATTTTGTTCAAGTCGTTCGCCCTTTTCCGGGTTTGTTTTAATGATTTTATTTTCTGGATATTTATCACTATATTCACGTGAAATCTTTCCTAGTTCTAGCTTATTGTCATTAAGTATTTTCTCTGCTTGCTTTTCTGTTTTGCCAGATAAATCTGGTGTTTCAAGATATTTATTACCAAACATCCCCATTGCCATAAACCCAAATAAGCCAAATAGTAATAATACGAGTATCCCTGCATAGATAATCTTTTTACGTTTTGAGCGCTTTTTGGCTGGGACTGCATAAAATGGTTCTTCACTCGATTGAAACGCTTGCTGATTGACAATTGGAATTTGCATTGTTTGCTTTAAATTCTTATTTTTGTCTTCTTTTGTTTTGTTCGCCAACTCTGTTTTATCAATTGCGATGGTTTTCGTATTTGTTTCATCAGATTGATATGTCGGTTCTGATTGTCTTGACGAAGATAATGCTGTGTCTAAATCTGCTTCCATTTCATTTACAGTTTGGTATCGATCCCGTTTATCCTTTTCAGTAGCTTTTAAGACAACGTTGCTCAAGGATTGTGGAACCTCTGAACGTTGTTCTGTAGCATTCGGCATAGGATCTTGAATGTGTTTAATTGCTATACCAACTGCAGTTTCTCCTGAAAATGGTGGTTTCCCGACTAACATTTCATACAAAACTACACCTATAGAATAAATATCTGTGCCATTATCCGTCATTTCTCCACGTGCTTGTTCAGGAGAAAGGTATTGAACCGTACCTAAAACATGATTGGTTTGTGTCATCGTGGTTTCACTTAACGCTTTAGCGATACCAAAATCAAGTATTTTCAATGTTAGATCATCAGCGACAAGAATATTTTGTGGTTTAATATCCCTGTGCACAATCTGAGTTTCATGTGCATGTTTAATTCCATCAATAATCTGCTTTGTAAATGAAATAACCGTTTGTAAATCAAGCGGTTTATGCTGTTGAATATACTCTGCCAAAGTAGGACCTTTAATATATTCCATTACTAAAAAGAAATTTTCATCATTTTCTGTTACATCAAAAACGTTAACAATATTATTATGCGATAACTGACTTAAGTTATGTACTTCACGCTCAAAACGCTTGATTGTCGCTTCCTTTTCCCCAGGAGGAATTCGAATTGCTTTAATCGCAACATTTCGGTCGAGTATTGAATCTTCAGCAAGATAGACTGTACTCATTCCTCCACCACCAAGCTTCTTAATCACTTTGTAGCGTTCATTTATTAAGTTGCCTATCATACTTTATCTCCTTCAATCTCAGCCAATATTACACTAACATTATCATTAGAATCATTAGCTAAAGCTAAGTTAATTAAATTCTGTCCATGTTGCTCTAAGGTATGATCTGTCATCAATTCTTCTTGGATTGCTTGATTCAAGATGAAATCAGTCAATCCATCAGAATTTAACAATAGATAATCAAAGAACTTCGTTTTTTTAACAAAGACATCAGGTGTCACTAATTTATCCGTTCCCATAACCTTAGTAATAATATTTCGTTGCGGATGGTGAAATGCTTCTTCTGGAGTGATTTGTCCCATCATCACTAAGTGATTAACAAAGGAATGGTCATTTGTTATTTGTTCAATTTCTCTACTGTTGACCAAATATGCTCTGGAATCTCCAACATTGGCCACAACGATAAAATGATCAAAAACCAATGCACAAACACATGTAGTTCCCATACCTTTGTATTCAGGATTTTCTACTGATTGTCGATACAAGTCACGATTGATTGCTTTCAAAGTAGTTCTCAACCATGTTTCAGCTTGCTCCTCTTCAATTAGGTTTTCAGCTTCAAAGCGACGTTTTAACTCATCTGTTACAAATTGACTCGCAACTTCCCCTGCTAAATGACCGCCCATGCCATCACATAACACTAATAATTGTTGCTCAGTTTGATTGTAAAAAACGCCACCTGCATCTTCATTTTTATCACGATATCTTCCCATGTCAGTAAAAAAATGTGCTTTTAGCATGTCACTACCTCGTTTCTACTTTTCGTTCCTTTGCTCTAAGTTGCCCACAAGCAGCATCAATGTCTGCACCTTGTTCACGGCGAATCGTTGCATTAATACCTAATCGTTTTAATTCTTTTTCAAATTTAAAGATATCTTCTTTTGGTGTTTTAACGTAATTTCTTTCTGGCACGTGGTTTACAGGTATTAAATTGACGTGACAGTTTAACTTCTGAATTAAATGCGCTAACTCTCTCGCATGCTCCACCTGATCATTAACGCCTCCAAATAAGCCATACTCAAATGTTACACGTCTATTTGTTTTTTCTTGGTAATATTTAATTGCTTCCATCAGTTTTTCAACATTATAAGCTCTATTAATCGGCATTAATTGTGAACGAATTTCATCTTTAGCACCATGTAAACTCACTGCAAAATTAATTTGTATATCTTCTTCTGCAAAATCATAAATACGTGGAATAATTCCTGAAGTAGACACGGTAATATGGCGTGCGCCAATATTTAAACCATTATCATGATTCACTATTTTCAAGAAATCCATCATTTCATCGTAGTTTTCAAACGGTTCACCGATACCCATGATAACGATTTGAGAAACACGTTCATCTGTTTCATCTAAAGCCTTTTGAACAGTTAGTACCTGTGAAACGATTTCTCCAGCTTCAAGGTTACGCTTTAGACCCCCAAGTGTAGACGCACAGAATGTACATCCAATTCGACAACCTACTTGTGTTGTAACACATACAGAGTTCCCATATTCATGACGCATCAACACTGTTTCAATTGTGTAGCCATCTTGTAATTCGAAGAGGAATTTTATTGTACCATCTCGACTTTCTTGTTTAACAACAGTTGTAAGTGTCGTCATTGCAAAGTTATCTTTTAAAATTTCTCTTAATTCTTTTGATAAATTTGTCATTTCATCAATACTATTTACACGTTTTTCATATAACCATTCAAAAATTTGTTTCGCTCTAAACTTTTGTTGACCATGGTCTTGTAACCAATTTTGCATTTCGTCATATCTTAATGAATAAATGGATTGCTTTTCAAAATTGGGAAGAAACTTATTCTTTTTCTTCTTCTCTGCAGTAATCATATATTAATTTTCCTTTCTTTTAATCCTAGTTATGAAAAAGCCATCTGAGTTAAAGTCTTGAGGTAATATTTGCATGGTTTTTACTTTTTCGCCAGTTATTGGATGTTCAAATCCATCAAATTCAAAGTCTTTATTTTCTTTTAAAAATGTATAAATTACATTTTCATTTTCTAATTGTTCTATTGTACACGTAGAGTAAACTAAAGTTCCACCTGGTTTCAAATTATGTTTAACATTATTCAAAATCTCCAACTGAATCTCTACTAAAGCATTGATTCCGTTTTGCGATTGTTCATATTTAATTTCAGGTTTATGTCTTAAAACACCCAAACCACTACATGGTGCATCAACTAAAATCTTATCATACACTTTATCATATTTTTCAGTCGCATCATGTTGAAAAGCAGAAATGTTAGATAATCGTAATTTTCTAATATTAAAATCAATCAAGTCAATTTTATGTTCGTGGATATCTGTGGCATCTACATGACCCGTTTGATTTAAAACTTCTGCGATATGACATGCTTTTCCACCTGGTGCACTACACGCATCAAGCACCATATCACCTTCATTGATATCCATGAGTTCCGCAACAAACATTGAACTCTTATCTTGGATAGATACTAGACCATCTTTAAACATACGTGATTCAATAATCGGTTTTCCACTTACATGTAAACAAATATCTAAATCTCTATCTTGTTCAACAATATAGTCATCATCAACTAAGCGTCTTATCGCATCATCTATTGAAATTCTTGTTAAATTTACTCGTACAGTCTGACCTACTTTCGTTAAATAAGAGGCAGCAATCGCTTCTGTTTTTTCTATACCAAAATGTGTTGTCCAGTGATCGACTAACCATTTAGGCAAGCTATATTGCAAGGCAATACGTTTCTTATCATCAGCAATTTCACTAAAATCAGGTAACTCGCTGCGCATTACATTTCGTAATATACCATTAACAACGTTACCATTATGTGGTCCACCTTTGTATTTTGCAATATTTACGGCTTCATTTATTATGGCATGTTCAGGTATCTTGTCTAAGTATACATATTGATAAATACTCATCCATAGTAATTGTCTGACCCAACCTTTTAATTTTGTTTGGACAAATGGTTTCAAGATATAATCTAAGGTATATTTTCTCTTCAATGTCCCATATACCAATTCAGTCAATAAGCCTTTATCCGCTCTAGTCAACTCATATTCAGATAAAACCTCATTGATAACAATATTACTATATGCTTTATCATTTAATATGTCTTGCAATGTCTCAAATGCTAAGCTTCTTACATTTATTTCAGATGTCATGTTAATACCTTCCCGACTAATGATGTTTGAACACCACTTAAATAGTTAGCAGCTAGCATACGTTTTTTTCCTGATACTTGGATATCAGTTAAAGCAATCGCATCATTTGATCCTGTAGCTACAATTATTGCTTTTTTAGTTGTTTCTATAATTGAACCTGGCTCGCCTGATTTCCCTTTTTCAATATGAGCGGCAAATACCTTCAAATTACCATCTTCAAATTGTGTATAGGCAACAGGCCATGGAGATAAACCTCGAATGTGATTGTAAATCGTTTCAGCAGACGCAGTCCAATCAATTTTCTCATCTTCTCTACTAATATTCGATGCGAATGTTGCTTTATTATCATCTTGTGGAATACTATCATTTGTACCATTTATAATAGAAGGCAATGTCTCTTTTAGTAAATCTGCACCTAAAAAGCTCAACTTATCATGCATTGTTCCAACATTATCTTGTGATTCAATTTCAATTTCACTCTGTGAAATAATATTACCAGCATCTAACTTTTTCACCATATACATAATTGTAATTCCTGTTGTTGGTTCACCATCAATTATAGCTTGATGTATCGGTGCACCACCTCGATATTTAGGTAATAAAGATGCATGTACATTGATAGCTCCAAGTTTAGGCGCCTTTAATAAAGACTCAGGTAATAATTGTCCGAATGCAGCTGTGACAATTAAATCTGCATTTAGGTCAATTAGAGTTTGTAAATCTTCAGAGTCTGATAATTTTTCTGGTTGATACACTGGGAGACCATGTTGTACAGCAACTTCCTTAACCGGTGGTGGTGTTAGTTTACGCTTTCTTCCTACAGGTCGATCAGGCTGTGTTACAACCGCTATCACGTTATGTTCCGCAATTAACATTTCCAATACCTTTGTTGAAAAATCAGGTGTACCCATAAATATAATTTTACTCATTGTCAAAAAACGCCTCCACTTCAGCTTCAGATAATATTTTTTCTGCCTTATCCGTAAATAACTTACCTTCAAAATGATCAACCATATGGAGTATCATTCGAGCCACATCATCATATGCAGTCATTTCAACTTCATTACCTTGTTTATCGTTAGCCTTTATCACGATCATCTTGCTTCTTGTCACATTTCCATAAACATTAGGTAGACTTACAGAGCCCTCTAAATCCGTCACTTGTTCATTTGATTCATTAATTATTACTGGATTAATTAATTGCAATAAACCATCGATTTCCATATCTATAATCGCTACTTGTTGGTCAATACCAATTTGAGGTGCACAAAGTGCCGAAGCTTCCAAATCATACATTGTATCTTCCAAATCTAGTAACAATTGTTCTAATTCTGAATCAAAAGTTGTAACTGGTGCTATTTGTTTCTTTAAAATAGGATGTTGGTCACTAACAAGTCGTTTAATCGTCATCGAATCGGCTCCTTATAAAAATTCATCAAACTATTATAACTTATTTTAACTAAAAATGCATTACGCATATTCTAAACACTCAATAAATTCAATAACAATTTGCACGTTATTATTACTATTTTTTCTACGAACTATTGTCAAGTCATCATCTCATTAGTCAATCATACGAGCGAACATGTATGGTTTTATTTTTAAAAATAACTAAAGCTCGCCAGATTGAATTCTGACGAGCTTCATTATGTAGTATTAAATTCTACAGATTATTTTCATTTTTATTATCATACAGATAAGCGTTTAATCTGATTACCTTCAGCATCAAAATTTTCTAATGCTAACCAGTCTTCCATTATCATTTTGAGTGTTGGCCATTCAACATCTAACATGGAAAGCCACACGGTATTTCTATTTCTATTTTTATAAATGACATGATTTCTAAAGGTACCTTCATATTTAAAGCCTAAACGTTGTGCTGCTTTAATAGATGGTTGGTTAAGCGAATCACATTTCCATTCATATCTTCGGTACCCTAACGTTTCAAATATATAGCCTGCCAATAAATAATGGACCTCTGTTGCAATTCTAGTTCTTTTCATCTTATTGGAAAAATGGACATGTCCCACTTCAATCGAAGCATTTTTTGGATTAATACGTAATAACGATAATATACCAAGTGCTTCATTCGTATTATGGTCGACAATTGCAAAGAAATACGGATCTGTTGAGGCAATACGTTGTTCAATATATGCTTGAAACTGTGTATAATTTTGAGGTTGCTCATCTGGTAAATATGTCCAATTCGGTAAATCTTCTGGTGTGCTGAAATGATTAAATAAATCATCTACATGTTTCATGTCTAATTTTTCCAATCTACTATACTGTCCAGTCAAAGTTTGTACATTTGGAAATTCAGGCATATTAAATTCACGTAAAGCTTCACCAATTGGTTGGTCAAATTCATTATAATTCATTTACTTATCTTTCCCCTTTTTCTTTAGGTTCAAGTAATATAGCAAAATTTAAACGAAGTCATCTCCGTTTTATATAACGCTTGATTTATAAGGAAAACTATAACCATTCGTTACCTAAACACTAAAATTAGTTCCTATAATCATTCCACCTTTAACTGTAAAGCGAAATATAAAAATAGGCAATTATTTTTGTGTTAGATCAGATCGTCTGTCGTAGTATTAAAAAATTCAGCTAAAATTTGTACTTCTTCGTTTCCTAATTTAACCTTCTTAGTCTCAATTTGTTTAATGACTTCAGGACTTAATTTGGTATTATATAATGATGCTAAACGATTCGATAATTCTTCAATACTTAATCCAATCGCTTCTCTATTACTAAGTAAACTCATAAGCACAGCCCCTCATACATATTATTTGATTGAAAATCAGTTAACATATTTATGACGTTTAATTCATTTAATATCTAAAAACCACCTTAAAAAATATGAATACAATTTATATTGTTCTCGTTAATATTTAATATAACTGTAATTACAAATAAATGCAAACTAAAATTTGATATTTTTTTTATAAATTCATAAGAAAGTTGAGTTAATCCTTATAATTTTAGTCGGTTTTATTTATTTTAAAATGTATTAAAATAAATAGCAAGGTTAATTAGAAATTATTTTAAGATTTTATTACCCTTATTTTAAAAATTCGAGAAATAATAAAAAAACAACTCACTTTTATTAAATCATTAAAATGAGTTGTTTAAACTTAGTTATATTTAATTTTCTTAAACAGGATTAACTAATCATTAATTAATAATTGTAGCGTTTTTATTACTCCGCTCTCATCATTATTTTTTGCAATCAAATTAGCTTGTGCTTTTAATTCCGGATATGCGTTATCCATTGCGACTTTATATTTCGCAGCTTTAAATAGATCAATATCATTTAATCCATCACCAAAAGCAATCGTTTCTGAAATTTCGATGCCTAAATGTTCTTGAATTTTATTTATAGTTGTTCCTTTATTAATTCCTTGATTTGTAATATCAATCCAACTATCTTCTGAAGCAATGATATATACATTCGCATAATCTTTCGCAAGTAGTTGTGCAGTATATTTACATTTTTGTTGTGCATCATGTACTGTAATTTTTAAAAAATCATCTTTAATTTCTTCAAAACTTTCAATAAGGGTAACATTATGATAAGAACCACGAACAATTTGCAATTCGGAAGGATTCAAGTTATTTAATACAAATGCCGTCTCATCCGTACAGGCGATAATTGTCTGTGCTTCATCTATATGTCTTAAATCATCTATTATCTTTTTCCCTAAACGATTCTCGATTGCAGCTTTATATAGTACTTGCTTGTTATATTTAATTTTAGTTGCGCTATCACCAATAATATATACATCATTCGTGTGTTCACCTATTAACGCCTCAACCCTTTCACACTGTTTTCCCGTACAAAAAACAAATTTAATATCTTTTTCTGTCATTTGATTTTTGAGCAGGTGAAAACTTTCCCTATCAAAGGTACCTTCATTATTAAGAAATGTGCCATCCATATCGGTAACGACAAGCTTTAAATTCATAGAACCCCTCCAATAATTAAATAGTTACATTTTAATTATACCGGTATAATTATACGAACTCAAACTATCTCTTTCTTTTACGAGCGTTCTAATAAAAAAGACCTAACCCTAGGTTGCACATCTTTGATATGTTTCCATAGGTTAGATCCTCTATTACCATAATTTATTTTAATTATTTCAAGTCTTTCTGTAAGTTAGCAGTTGAATGAGCTGTCTGCCCTTTTTCTGTCCTTTTTATAATTTCTCAAACACCTTGCCTCTTAAATAACACTGGGATTACAGTATTTCACACCCCATTTTACATCATCATATTAGGATTTATGTCAATTTTTAAAGACAACTTTTCTTTAATATATTGGTCATGATAATAATCATCTAAATATTTTAAGGCATTATGCAAAGCAATTTCACTTTTATATTTTACTAATATTTGAAAGCGATATTCGTTATTGATACGAGCTAAGGCCGCTGGAGATGGTCCAAGGACAAATGCTTTTTCTGACAAATGTTGTAATAAAATCTGATGAATATGTTTTGATGCTTCCATTACTTTTTTCATATCCTTATGCGCAATCGTAAAATTAATTAAGAAAAAGTAAGGTGGATATTTTCCTAACTTTCTATAGTTCATTTCCTTTTCAAAAAAGGCCTGATAATCATTCGCTTGTACGTCTTTAATTGCATAATGATCTGGATTATAAGTCTGAATAATGACTTGTCCTTCTTTCTCATGTCTGCCTGCACGACCAGAAACTTGTGTCAACAATTGATAAGTCCGTTCACTAGCTCTGAAATCTGGTAGATTTAACATTGTATCAGCATTTAATACGCCTACCAAGGTTATATTGGGATAGTCTAAACCTTTGGCTATCATTTGTGTCCCAAGTAAGATATCTCCATTACCAGCTTCAAAATCATTTAACAGTTTTTCATGTGCCCCTTTACGTGAAGTTGTATCAACATCCATTCTTATAATTCGGGCATCATTAAAGGTATCTTGTAATAATTCCTCTACACGTTGTGTACCTGTACCAACTTGTCTAATATGTTCACTTTCACAACTCGGACAAATATGAGGTGCCGCTTCTTGGTGTCCACAATAATGACATTTCAATTGATCCGTAGATTTATGATAGGTCAATGAAATATCACAATTTGGACATTGTGGCACATGACCACAATCCCTACATAACATAAACGAAGCATAACCACGTCGATTCAAAAACAATACAATTTGTTCATTGCGATCTAATCTTAACTGGATTGCTTCTTTAAGTTCTGTAGAGAACATCGAACGATTTCCAGAACTCAATTCTTCTCTCATATCTACAATATTTATTTCTGGCATAGCCTGTTGATTTACTCTATTCGGTAGTGAAAGTAGTTTATAGACATCTTTTTCAGCACGGGCAAAGCTCTCTAAACTAGGTGTTGCACTACCTAAGACAAGTGGACATTGATGATATTGACTTCGCCATTCAGCGATATCACGTGCATGATATCTCGGATAGTCTTCTTGTTTATAAGAGGATTCATGTTCTTCATCAATAATGATCATCCCCAGTGATTTAAATGGCGCAAAAACGCTAGATCTCGCCCCTACACTTACACTTGCCTTACCGTCTCTAATCTTTTGCCATTCGTCGTAACGTTCACCCTTTGACAAACCAGAATGAAGTACGGCTACCTCATCACCAAATCTACGCTTAAATCGCAATACCATTTGAGGTGTTAACGCAATTTCAGGAACAAGCATCATTGCTTGCTTTCCTGATTGTAATACCTGTTCTATTGTTTGAAGATATACTTCTGTCTTACCCGATCCAGTGACGCCATGTAACAAGAATGTTCGTTGCGTTCCAGATTCAATAGTTTTGGAGATAGCATCATATGCCACTTGTTGATCTTGAGTTAGTTGTTGCTTCTTATCTTGTTCGAACACATTTGTTTCAAATGGATTACGTTCTACAATAGTTTCGAACTTTTCAATGTATCCTTTACGTACTAAAGTATCTACACTTGATTTCGAAAATCCCATCGCTTCAATATCTCTTAGTAGTACGATATGTTGACGTTCATCTGCAAGATAAGCGTATAGTTCATATTGTTTCTTAGATTTTTCTAATGTATTAAGAACGTGATCAATATCAATATCTTCGACGATACGAAGTGCTTTTTGCTTTTTCTTTTTCAAACTTTGCGATAATTCCGTGTGCTCTTGTATTACACCTTTTCTTAATAATGGCAATAATTTATCTAAATCACCATTTGCTTGTGCTGCCTTATATAAATATTGGCCGCCATCATTAAATTGTTGCTTTAAGTGTTCTGGCAATTCATTTATTCTGTCTTCATTAACAATAAAATATTTTGTATATTTTGCCTTTATCGCACTCGGTAACATGACCTCGAGCATCGAAATTCGCTTCGTTACAAAATAAGTATTAAACCAATCCGTCAACTCTATTAACTCTGGTGTTAATTCTGGCGTAATATCTTGGATTTCCTTTATTTCTTTTAACTTTGATATATCTATATCGTTATCTGGCTGTTCAGTAATTGCCATAATATAACCTTGTATTGTTCTAGGACCAAATGGTACTACAACACGCATACCAATTTGAATCATCGATTGCATTCTAGAAGGCACGAGATAATCAAAGGTGAAATCTACACTTTTAGAAGGTATATCAACGATTACTTTTGCTATCATGTTACTGCCACCTTGTCTCTAAACTGTCAATTATATGTTCTGCAAGGATAACTTTTTTCTCCTTACCTAAACTTAATGCATCGCCATCTTTAAAATACATCGTATAGTCATTATCATCTGAACTAAATCCTATTGTACGGTCACCAACGTTATTTGCAATGATGACATCAGCATTTTTATGTTGCAATTTCTTTTGAGCATATGCTTCTATATTCTGTGTTTCTGCTGCAAATCCAACTAAATATTGATGTGCTTTGTGTTCACCTAAATACTTTAATATATCTTGAGTACGCTTAAATGTTACTGATAAGGTACCATCTTGCTTTTTCAATTTATGTTCTAGTGGATCTGCAGGAGTATAATCCGAAACTGCCGCTGCTTTAAACACAATATCTTGAGCATCATAACGCGTTTTTACTGCCTGAAACATATCTTCCGCACTTTGGACAGAAACAAATGTAATACCTTCTGGTGGTGTTAAATGCGTAGGTCCTGATACCAATGTCACCTTAGCACCACGTTTAGCTAATGATTCAGCTAAAGCGTAACCAATTTTACCGGAAGAACGATTAGAGAGATACCTTACAGGATCTAATTCTTCAATAGTAGGCCCAGCTGTGATGAGCGCTTGCTTTCCATTAAAACTACTGTCAGCCAAACTATTGTCAATTAGTGTATCATCAAAGAACATATTTAAACGCTCAACAATTTGCAATGGTTCTTCCATACGACCTTTTGCAACATAACCACATGCTAAAAAGCCCTCGCCTGGCTCTAAAAATTGATAACCATCTGCACGTAAAATAGACATATTATGCTGGGTTCTTTTATTTTCATACATATGCACATTCATTGCTGGTGCTACAAATTTAGGCGTTTCTGTAGCTAACAATGTAGATGTTACCATGTCATCAGCAATACCATGCGCAAGCTTTGCAATTGTGTTAGCCGTAGCTGGTGCTACAACAATTGCGTCTGCCCAATCACCTAAGGCAACATGTTGGATTTCCTCTGGATTTTGTTCAATAAATGTACTGGTATATACTGGGTTTCTACCGATAGCTTGAAAGGCCAAAGGAGTGACAAATTCTCGGGCATGGTCTGTCAACATCACCCTAACATCATAATTTGCTTGTGTTAATTTACTCGTTAAGTCAATTGCTTTATATGCTGCGATACCGCCAGTTACAGCAAGTAATATTCGTTTCATTACAACGTTCCTCCAACTTATATAAAAATTGTTCATCTATGCCTATCAAATACTTAAAACTAACTGTATTGATTTACATTGCACACATGCTCAGTTCATTACTCCATATTATACACAAATTATGGTTTAAATAAAAAAAGCACACCTTGATGCCACATGGTGTACTTTAAAAATATACAATCAATCGTTTAAAAAGCTTGTATATACGTTATTATATTCATGAATAATTTAGAAAGTGATTATTTAAATGTACCATCTGGGAAAACATCCCCATTGGCAATTTCTTCTAATGCTTTACCTACTGGTTTTTTCGCACTATATTTTTCTAATAATGATGATTCAGGATGCTCATCAATTTCACGAGCACGTTTTGCAGCTGTTGTTGCAATTAAATATTTAGAATTAATCTTTGCAGTTAATTGGTTTAATGGTGGGTGTAACATTATTTTTTTGCCTCCAATATCATTTTTCTATATTTCGCTTCAATGCGTTCACGTTTCAAATGTTCAGCGTCAACGATAGATTGAATACGTTGCTTTGCTAATTCAACCTCATCATTCACTACAACATAATCATACAAATTCATCATTTCTACTTCTTTACGTGCTTCTTTAACACGACTTTGAATCTTCTCATCTGATTCAGTACCGCGTCCTACTAATCTTTCACGTAAATGGTCTAAACTCGGTGGAGCAAGAAAAATAAATAATGCATCCGGGAATTTTTTACGCACTTGCTTAGCGCCTTCTACTTCAATCTCTAAAAATACATCGTGGCCTTCATCCATCGTATCTTTAACATATTGCACAGGTGTCCCATAATAGTTGCCTACATATTCAGCATATTCTATAAATTGATCTTCTTTAATCAAGGCTTCAAATTCTGACTTTGATTTGAAGAAGTAATCAACACCATCAACTTCTCCCTCACGCATATTACGTGTTGTCATTGAAATAGAATATTTATAAGATGTGGATGGATCATCAAATATTTTCTTTCTAACTGTACCTTTACCTACACCTGAAGGTCCAGATAGTACTATCAATAAACCTTTCTCATTGTCCATGACTTACGACCTCTCTAAGCTATACTTCTATTATTAACACATAATACCATATAAACCAATCCGTTGTATAGCATACTTTGCCACAAACTTCGCCCATGACCAATTCTTTTTGCCATGTTACAATATACTGAATGAATAAAAATAAGGTGGCTGATAACAATGGCATATGATGGTTTATTTACAAGAAAAATGGTGGAATCATTACAATTTCTTGTAGATGGTAGAATCCACAAAATTAACCAACCTGAAAACGACACAATTATCATTGTCGTTCGCCAAAATAGAAAGAATCATCAACTATTACTTTCTATCCATCCAAGCTTTACTAGAATGCATCTCACACATAAAAAATACGACAACCCATTTGACCCACCTATGTTTGCTCGCGTATTTCGTAAACATCTTGAGGGCGGATTTATCAAAGCAATTCGACAAATAGGTAATGACCGTCGTGTAGAAATTGATGTTCAAAGTAAAGATGAAATTGGAGATACTATAAATAGAACAATCATTTTAGAATTAATGGGTAAACACAGTAATTTAATCTTAGTAGACGATACTCGAAAAATAATTGAAGGTTTTAAACACTTAACACCAAATACAAACCAATTCCGTACAGTAATGCCTGGTTTCAAATATGAAACACCTCCCACTCAAAATAAAATCAATCCTTATGATATGAGTGGTCAAGAGGTCTTGAAATACATTGATTTCAATAGTGGTAAAATTGCTAGACAATTATTAAATCATTTTGAAGGTTTTAGTCCACTCATCACTAATGAAATTGTAGATCGACGTCAATTTATGACTGCCGAAACTTTACCAGCAGCTTTTGATGAAGTTATCGCACAAACTAAATTACCAGCAACACCTGTTTTTCATAAGAATCATGAAACTGGTAAAGAAGATTTTTACTTCATGAAATTAAATCAATTTTATGACGATGTGAGTGAATATGAAACAATACATGACTTATTAGATCGTTATTATGATGCTCGAGGAGAAAGAGAACGCGTTAAACAGCGCGCTAATGATTTAGTGAAATTTGTGCAGCAACAATTAAATAAATATCATAATAAATTAAATAAACTTTATAATGAACAAGAAGGTACTAAAGAAAAAGACGAACAACAATTATATGGTGAATTAATTACTGCGAATATTTATCGAATAAAGCAGGGTGATGCTACAGTTACGGCATTAAACTATTATACTGGTGAAGATGTTACAATACCTCTTAATCCAACTAAGGCACCTGCAGTGAATGCACAATATTATTACAAACAATATAACAAATTAAAAACTCGTGAACATGAGTTAAAACATCAAATAGAACTCACACAAGAAAACATTTCATATTTTGAAAGTATCGATCAACAATTAAGTCATATTTCTGTAAATGAAATTGATGATATTCGCGATGAATTAGCTGAACAAGGTTTTATGAAGCAACGTAAACAAAGTAAAAAGAAGAAAAAACAAACCATAGAACTGCAAACCTATACTTCATCTGCTGGAGATACTATTCACGTAGGTAAAAACAATAAACAAAATGATTATTTAACGAATAAAAAAGCAGCCAAGAACCATATTTGGTTCCATACAAAAGACATCCCTGGTTCACATGTCGTTATCCTAAACGATAAACCATCCGAAGAAACAATTAAAGAAGCGGCAATGTTAGCTGGTTATTTCTCAAAAGCTGGTAATTCAGGACAAATTCCTGTAGATTATACTGAAATTAAAAATGTGCATAAGCCTTCAGGTAGTAAACCCGGTTTCGTCACATATGATAATCAAAAAACATTATATGTTACGCCTGATTATGACCATATTCAAAGTATGAAAGTTAACTAAATATTGTTTAAAAGATTTATGATTATAACGCCCATATATAAAACCAATAAAAATGCATGCCAATTTTATTTATCTATCTAACTAAAATTGGCACGCATAAAAATTAAAGCCTTTAAGTGAACGCTCTATTTCGTTTCACTTAAAGGCTTTTCATATAGCAATTTGTCAATTTTATAATATCGATTATCCAGTCAATTAGACATAGCCTTAGCTCATTATAAAATATTGGGTAAGCACAAAATAGTACCATTTATACTATCGACTATTGCTAATCATTAACTAAATCAATAGGCATTTGTGTTTAATCACTTCAAATATCAATTTGTTTTAGCCGTTATACATCAATAATTTCAATCGTATTATGCTTTACGATAATTAACAGAAAAATTAATATGTTATTTATTCTGGTAATGCAAGCTGAAAGTTAACCCCAAATTGATCTTGTACCCAAGCAAATTCTCTAAATGGTGGCATAGAGGTCTTTGGCATAAGTATCGCACCTCCACTTTTCAAACCGTTAAACAAACGCTCCATTTCCATAGCATTTTCAACAGTTACATAAAGGGACATAGCTGGGTTCATATCTACATCTACACCGTTCACATTATCGATAGCCATAAAAATTTGATCCTTCAATCTAAATATCGCATGTTGAACTTTTCCTGTTGGTGCATTATCACTTTCAGTATATTTAACTAGTGATAAAATTTCAGCATCTTCAAACAAATTAACATATAAATCAATTGCTTTTTCTGCTTGGCCATTAAACATTAAGAATGTCGTAATTTTTGGTATTGCCATAATGTTTGCCTCCTCATTTAATTTACATAAATCGTATTATCGCATTATTATTCTATAAAAATAATGCATTTATCATCTGTAAATGTTGCCGTTTTTAAGAAAGATTCATAAATCCATTACCTAATACATCTCGCACATCATGGATCACTAAGAATGCATTTTCATCCTCTTCATTAATAAGTTTTTTCACTCTCGTCACCTGAGATTGGGGTACGACGACATAAAGCATGCTAGTTTCATTTTTACCATAACCACCTTTACCATTCAATAATGTTGAACCTCTACCGGTAAATTGGTTAATTCTATCACTAATAATTTCATTTTTTGCCGAAATCACAGTAACCGCTTTTTTCGGATTAAATCCTTCTATTACAAAAGATGTTGCTCGTTCCGTCACAAATAACATAATAATCGTAAATAAGACATTCGTTAACGGTAATACAAATAAGAATGAAAGCACAACTAAACCATCTAATACAAATATTGCTTGTGATGTTTTAATATCTAAGTATTTATTTAACATCTTAGCAACAACAGATGTACCACCAATCACGCCTCCTGACGCAATAACTAATCCAATGCCAACGCCAACAAGCACACCACCAAATGTAGCATTAACAACAAAATGATGCACACCTGTATTCCAACTTTCCGTTAAATCTAGAAAAATTGAAATTGCAGTATTAGAAATTAATGTATATACTGCTGTTCTTAAACTTAAAAATTTCCAACCAACTAAAATGACGATTGTATTAATAATTAGAGAAGATACTGCCGGAGAAAAACCAAAGCTATACTTTAGTGCTAAGGAAATCCCAACTGTACCCCCATCTCCCAAATTGGAACCTAAAATGAAACAATTCACGGCAATCGCACTAATAAATGACCCAATTAAACATACGAAGATATTCTTAGTATGATCTTTCAATAATTGACGTAACAATTGCATAGACTTCCCCCTTTTTACTGTTACTTGTTAATATGCCCATAATTTATAAAAATATGTATTCACTACCTAAAGATATCGATGAATGGAAAATACAATCAACATCATAATAATATAAAACTTACTTTAGGCATATGCTACTAGTTTTGATTGCGAGACTCCTGAGGGAACAGGACAAGCTGAAGACTACAGGCTGAAGCTGTCCCCTAGGAAAGCGAGCAACTACAAAACTACAAGATACACTAGAAGTCTGCTATTTACTATGATGTATGAATCAAAATTCATCAAAGTATATGAAAATAACTTGTGTTTATAATCAACAGGCATATGCTACTAGTTTTGATTGCGAGACTCCTGAGGGAATAGGACAAGCTGAAGACTACAGGCTGAAGCTGTCCCCTAGGAAAGCGAGCAATTACAAAACTACAAGATACACCAAAAATAAAACCTAACTCATGTGTAGATTTATGTATGCTGACCACTTTAACGTTACTAGAATAAAGCTAATATACATATACATCGACTAATATTTTGACTTTATATTCAAAGCAGTTAAAATAAATATAAACTAACTTGGAGGAATGATTCATGACTTTTTATATAATTCCCTTACTTGTAGCAGCTTTAGTCTTACTTATAGGTTACCTCATTATTAAAATTATGATCCGTTAAACACATCACAATTTCATCTTAGACAAATCGATAGAACTCATACTCATCGATTTGTCTTTTTTTAATTAAATACCTTTAAACCAATTTACATACTACCTCACAATATGAAACACATCATATCATTTCTAACAGTAACCAGATTAACCTTTATAACTACACCCATCTCACATATAAATCAAAAAAACCGACAAAGACTAAAGCTTTGCCGGCAATTTAACTTAATATAATTATGATTCAAAAACACTAAATACTTACAATTCAAATCTAAATATTAAAGTTTACCCTTTTCTTTAATACTTGACTTACACTTTTTATAAATATTCTTCTCTGATGACTTAGAAAGTAATTCATTTTCTTCATCATCATATTGTTGATTTCTATAATCTTCGTCTTTTTTTAAAAATTTGTTTAAGTGTGCAAAATGATTATATGCATCATTCGGGTCCTTTGTCATAACATCCCCTCCGACTATATATTATGACAAGTTATCTCTCCATTCAACTAATGTCTCTATTTCAGATTCAGAAATTTCACCTTTTTCATTTGCCACTTCTATAAGTTCATTATAATCACTTAAAGTATAGAACGGTATACCCGCTGCCTCAAATTGTTCATCTGCTTTTTTCAAACCATAAGTAAAAATTGCCACAACACCAATCACCTCTGCACCCGCTTCTTTAAGTGCATCGACGGCAGTAATTGATGATCCACCAGTTGAAATTAAATCTTCTACCACGACTACTTTTTTACCTTCACTCTGTGCACCTTCGATTTGGTTTTGTTTACCATGACTTTTGCTCTTAGAACGTACATAATTCATTGGTAAATTCAATGTTTCAGAAATATATGCTGCATGTGGTATACCAGCAGTTGCTGTGCCAGATATAACTTCAACTTCACCAAATTGAGTTTGAATAAGTTCTACTAAACCATCTCTGATTTCTCTTCTAACTGAAGGGTAACCTAATGTCACTCTGTTATCACAATAAATCGGTGACTTAATACCTGAACTCCATGTGAATGGATCATTTGGCGATAGTGATACTGCTTCTATTTCTAGTAATGATTGAGCGATTTGTTTTGCCATAATTAACCTAACCAACTTTCTTTAATTTTATGATAGCTTTCTACTGGATTGTCACTTTGAGTGATCGGACGGCCTACAACAATATGTGTTGAACCGAGTGCCTTTGCTTCTTGTGGTGTTGTGATACGTTTTTGATCATCTGTACTCGTATTTAATGGTCTAATTCCTGGTGTTACTTTTAAGAATGATTCACCTAATTCTGTTGCTAATAATGATGCCTCTAATGGAGAACAAACTACACCATCTAACCCTGATTCTTTTGCTAGTGTTGCATAATTCAATACTGCATCTTCGATAGAAGTTTGTATGTTTTGTTCTTGTTGTAACATTGTTTCTGTCGTTGAAGTAAGTTGCGTTACAGCAATTATCTTAATATCTTTATTATATTTTCGTATACCTTCAACAGCACGCTGCATCATTTCAGAACCACCTGCAGCATGTACATTAACTAAATCTACGTTTAGTTTACTTAACCCTTCCATCGCTTTTCCCACAGTATTGGGAATATCATGTAACTTTAAATCCAAGAATATATCGTGACCGCGAGATTTAATTGAATTAATTAAACTTGGTCCCGTTTGATAAAAAAGTTCCATACCTACTTTCACAAAAAGTGGCTCATCAAATTGATCTAAAAACTGATTTACAGCTTTCTCAGATTCAAAATCCAAAGCAATTATTGGTAATTGGTTCATCATTTGTCCTACACCTCATTTATAAACTATGTCACTTAGAATTAAGACAAAACAACGCTATTTATTCACGCTATTTTGTCTTATTTGAAAACAGAGTTTACATATTTTTCATTGTAAATGTCATACTTTCAATTACATTTGTTAACGCCGCAGCTGTATCTAACGATGTTAAACAAGGGACACCATTTTCTACTGACGTTCTTCTAATTTGGAAACCATCTCGTTCAAATGTTTTACCTTTTGTCATAGTATTGATAACGATTTGTACTTCTCCATTTTGGATACGTGTTAATAAATCATCTTCTCCGCCGATTTTTCCAACGATTTCTGCCGGAATATTATTTTCTGCTAACTTATGCGCTGTACCCTCTGTAGCTAAAATTTTATAACCTACTTCATTTAAACGATGCGCAATATTTAATATTTCCTCTTTATCTTTATCACTCACTGTCATTAACACTGTACCATGGTCTTTTACTTCTACACCACTTGCAGTTAACCCTTTGAATAACGCCTTTTCCATCGTTAAATCTTTACCCATGACTTCGCCAGTAGATTTCATTTCTGGTCCTAATGTGATATCAACATTTTTCAACTTATTAAAGCTAAATACCGGTGCTTTGACATATACACCTTCCGAATACGGTTGTATACCTGGTTTGTAGCCATGATCTGTTAATTTTTCACCGATAATCGCACGCATTGCAAGTTGTGCCATTTGAATATCTGTAATTTTACTTAAGAACGGCACGGTACGGCTTGAACGTGGATTAACCTCTAACACGTAAACACCATCATGTGCAATAACAAATTGAATATTAATTAATCCTACAATGTTTAAACCTTTTGCCAAACGAATTGTATAATCTTCCAGTGTATCAATTTCTGACTGAGATAATGTCTGAGGTGGGTATACCGCAATCGAATCACCAGAATGGACGCCAGCACGTTCAATGTGTTCCATAATACCTGGGATAATTACTGTTTCACCATCTGAGATAGCATCTACTTCTATTTCTTTACCTGTTAAATATCTATCAACAAGTACTGGATGATCTGGACTCGCTTTTACAGCTTGATTCATATAATCTTCTAATTCTGCATCACTATTGACAATTTCCATTGCTCGACCACCAAGAACGTATGATGGACGTACAACAACTGGATAGCCAATGTTACGAGCATTTTCCAATGCGCCTTCTGGTGATGTTGCTGTTTTCCCTTTTGGTTGTGGCACATCTATAGTATGAAGTAATGCTTCAAATTCCTTTCTATCCTCTGCACGGTTTAGATCTTCTAAAGTTGTTCCTAAAATTTTAACATCATGTTTAGCTAGTTTATCAGCTAAATTGATAGCCGTTTGACCGCCAAATTGTACAACAACACCTTTAGGTTGTTCTAAATCGATGATGTTCATTACATCTTCTTCAGTTAGTGGCTCAAAGTATAATTTGTCTGAAATTGAGAAGTCTGTTGACACTGTTTCAGGATTATTATTAACAATAATAGCTTCATAGCCTGCCTGTTGAATTGCCCATACAGCATGTACTGTAGCATAATCAAATTCAACGCCTTGACCAATTCTAATTGGACCAGAACCTAATACAAGGATTTTTTCTTTTTCCGTAACGATTGATTCATTTTCTTGTTCATACGTACCATAATAATATGGCGTTGTTGATTCAAATTCTGCTGCACATGTATCAACCATTTTATAAACAGGAAGAATATCATTCTCTTTTCTCAGTTGATATACTTCTGCTTCTGACATGTCAAATCGATGTGCGATGACACGGTCACTAAATCCATAATCTTTAGCAAATTTTAAGTAATCAATATTACCTTTATTTTCTTTTAATTGTCGTTCGATATCGATTATATGTTGGAATTTATTTAAGAAGAAATAATCAATTTTAGTCATATTATGAATTTCTTCTAAAGTTGTACCACGACGAATTGCTTCACCAATAAAGAATAAACGTTCATCATCTTGATCACTAATACGTTCTTTAATATAGTCTAAATCGTATGTTTCACCGTTTGGTAAACCTAAATGATGCACACCATATTCTAAAGAACGAATTGCTTTAAGTAATGATTCTTCATACGTTCTACCAATGGCCATAACTTCACCAGTAGCTTTCATTTGAGTACCTAGGACACGCTCACCTTTTTCAAATTTATCAAATGGGAAACGTGGAATTTTTGAAATAACATAATCAAGTGCTGGTTCAAATGCTGCATATGAAGTACCTGTTACAGGGTTTAACATTTCATCTAACGTTAAGCCAACTGCAATTTTAGCTGCTAGTTTAGCAATAGGATAACCTGTCGCTTTAGATGCTAGAGCAGATGAACGTGATACACGTGGATTTACTTCAATAATATAGTAATCCATAGAATGCGGATCCAATGCTAATTGCACATTACATCCACCCTCAATACCTAGTGCACGGATTACTTTTAGTGACACATCACGTAGCATTTGATATTCAACATCAGATAATGTTTGGCTTGGTGCGACAACGATTGAATCTCCGGTATGAATACCAACAGGGTCAATATTCTCCATATTACATACAACGATGGCATTATCGTTGTGATCTCGCATTACTTCATATTCAATTTCTTTAAAACCAGCAATTG
Source organism: Staphylococcus sp. 231237_7MaSpsaltlick (assembly GCF_043107035.1). Classification (NCBI taxonomy): domain Bacteria; kingdom Bacillati; phylum Bacillota; class Bacilli; order Caryophanales; family Staphylococcaceae; genus Staphylococcus; species Staphylococcus sp. 231237_7MaSpsaltlick. The sequence continues at coordinate 78,229 of NZ_JBICNX010000013.1, read as the reverse complement.
ATTTTTCGATTAAACACTGTGTTGCTGGACTATAATGTAAGCCATTTGACACAATTTCCTTTAATTCAGCATCATTATGACAGATACCTCCACCAGTACCTCCCATTGTAAAGGCTGGTCTAACTATTAATGGATAACCAACTTGCTCTTTAAACTCAAATGCTTGTTCTACAGTATTAACTATGTCACTTTCTGGTACTGCTACGTCTAAATCATTCATTAATGATCTAAATAATTCTCTATCTTCAGCTTGTTGAATTGACTCTAATTTCGTTCCTAATAACTGTACGTTATTAGCTGCTAATACACCACTATCATGTAATTGAATCGCCATATTTAAACCTGTTTGGCCACCAAGCGTTGGTAACAATGCATCAGGCTGTTCTTTACGAATAATGCGTGCGATAAAGTCATGTGTTAATGGCTCAATATAAACCTTATCTGCGATTTCTGTATCAGTCATAATTGTCGCTGGATTTGAGTTTACTAATATGACACGGTAACCTTCTTCTTTTAAAGCTAAACAAGCTTGTGTTCCCGCATAGTCGAATTCTGCAGCTTGACCGATAATAATTGGGCCAGAGCCTATTACTAAAATTGTTTTTATATCATTACGTTTAGGCATTGGTAATTCGCTCCTTCGCTTTATATTCGTTCATCATTTCAATAAACTCATCAAATAAGTAATTTGAATCAGATGGTCCAGGGCAAGCTTCTGGGTGATATTGCACTGAAAATGCAGGTAGTGATTTGTGTTTCAATCCTTCAACTGTTCCATCATTAATTGCGATATGTGTAACTTCTAAATCAGTATTAATTAAGGAATCTTTATCGATTGCATAACCATGATTTTGACTTGTTAATGCTACTTTACCTGTCTTCAAATCTTTAACAGGATGATTTGCACCTCTATGCCCGAACTTCATTTTAAATGAAGTTGCACCTTGTGATAGGGCAAACAATTGATGACCTAAACAAATACCAAAGAATGGAATCACACCTAGAATTCCTTTAATCATTTCAACAGCAACATCTACTTCTTCTGGATCTCCTGGTCCGTTAGATAACATGACGCCATCTGGTGACATTCTGATAATTGTCTCAGCACTTGTATCGTAAGGTACAACAGTGACATTACAACCACGTTCATTTAATTCTCGCACGATATTTTGCTTTTTACCAAAGTCAACTAACACTACACTTAAGTCGTTACCTGTAGATACATAAGGTGATTTTGTAGATACTGTTGTAACTTCACTACGTGGTAAGACTGTTTCTTTCAACTTTGTTATAATGCTTTCCATTTCAGTTTTATCATCGGTAAATGCTGCTTTTAATACACCGTGTTTTCTAATTTTTCTTGTGATACTTCTTGTGTCAACACCAGCAATACCTGGAATTTCAAATTCAACTAGTACTTCATGTAATGTTTTTTGTTTACGGAAGTTACTCGGATGCATACTCGCTTCTTTAACAACGACACCATTAAGCGTTGGTACAAGAGACTCAAAATCATCTCGATTAATACCATAATTTCCAATAAGAGGATAAGTAAACGTAATAATTTGTCCAGTATAAGATGGGTCTGAAATTGTCTCTTGATAGCCTGTCATTGCTGTATTAAATACGATTTCTCCCACAGATAATTTATCTGATCCTAATTTGTAGCCTTCATAATATGAACCATCTTCTAATACAAGGTAGCGTTTTTGCAACATTATTTTTCCTCCTTAAATTTAACTTCGCCTTCTACTAAAGTTAACACTGGTGTACCGTATACTTTATAGCCGATAAATGGTGTATTATGCCCTTTTGATGCAAAATCTTCTGCTTTAATTTCAGTCTCTTGGTCCAAATTGATTACAGTCAAATCTGCAAATCCACCTTCTTCAAGTCGACCATAAGGTAAATCAAATGTTTGAGCAGGTTTAATAGTTAAGTAATCTACTAATTGTTGTAGTGACCAGTCTCCATTTTTTACAAAGTGAGTATAAAGTAATGGGAAAGCTGTCTCACTACCAACAATTCCGAATGGTGCTTTTGTCATTGGCTGTGCTTTTTCGTCAGCAGCATGTGGCGCATGATCAGTAGCTATACAATCGATTGTCCCATCTAATAAACCTTCCAATAAAGCTGCTCTATCTTCTTTACTTCTCAATGGTGGGTTCATCTTAAATATAGCATCATCACCAGGAACATCATCTTCTGTGAGCAATAAATGATGCGGTGTAACCTCTGCAGTAACGTGAATGCCTGCTTTTTTAGCATCTCTAATCACACGTACACTCTCTTTAGTAGACACATGACAAACATGATAATGTGCACCAGCTGCTTCCGCCAATAATACGTCACGCGCAATTTGTACTGCTTCACAAATATTCGGAATACCTGGAATTCCTAATTCTTCACTACGTTGTCCTTCGTGCATTGCACCACCATAAATTAAACTGTTGTCTTCGCAATGTGCTACTACAGCTTTATTTACTTTTGCAGCTTGTTGCATAGCCTCATACATCATATTTGCCTGCTGTACACCTACACCATCGTCTGTAAATGCAAATGCGCCTTGATTAGCAAGAGCTTTAAAGTCTACATGTTCTTTACCAGCTTGTCTTACTGTAATCGATGCATAAGGCAATACTCTCACTTGAGCATTTTCTGCAATCAATTGATTTAAACGTTCTAAATTTTCTTCAGAATCAGGTACAGGTCGTGTATTTGGCATTGGACAAACAGTAGTAAATCCACCTCTTGCTGCCGCTTTTGTTCCTGTTTCAATCGTTTCTTTATGCTCTCCACCCGGCTCACGTAAGTGTACGTGTACATCTACTAATCCTGGCGCTACAAATTGTCCTTGAACGTCAATTACTTCTACATCTGAATCTACATCAATTTGCGGAGAAATTGCTTTAATATACTGACCTTCAATAAGAATTGATGTTGTTACGAGTTCATTGTTTTTTAATACTTTAGCATTAGTTAGTAATTTCATTTTTTTGTACCCCTTTTGTTTGTAAAATATAATCTATAACTGCCATTCGTAAATACATGCCATTTTCCATTTGCTTGAAAATGCGAGACTTCGATGCTTCAACCAAGCAATCATCAATTTCAACGCCTCTATTAACCGGTGCAGGATGCATAACAATTGCATTGTCATGCAATCTGTCATAGCGTTCTTTAGTTAAACCAAATGCTTCGTGATAGTTCTTGGATTCAAAGCTAGCTATTTCGCCTGTTTCATGTCTTTCGTGTTGTACTCTTAATAACATTACAATATCGACTTGATCGATGACTGTATCGATATCGACATAAGGCGCTCGAAGTGATTCGTCTTTCCATGCTTCAGGACTGGAGAACATAACATTTGCTCCAAGTGCTGTTAAACTTTGGTAATTGCTGCGTGCAACACGTGAGTTTTTGATATCTCCACATATTAGTATATTTAACCCTTTAAAATCATTGTATTCTTCATAGATAGTCATCAAATCGAGTAAACTTTGTGTTGGATGTTGACCACTCCCATCACCACCATTGATAATAGGAATATTTAACGTTTCTAATTCATCGTAATAGGTTGTTTGTGAATGTCTTATCACCAGAACATCTGCACCCACTTGCTCGAGTGTTTTACATGTATCATAAAGTGACTCACCTTTTTGAACAGATGATGTTGTCGTCTCAAAATCAATTAATTTCAAACCTAACTTTTGTTCAGCTACTAAAAAACTACTCTTAGTTCTCGTTGAATTTTCAAAGAATAAATTTGCTACAAATTTATCTTCGTAATTTCGAGGTTTTAAATCACCCTTTTTGATATCACTTGCGCGTTGTATCAACTCATAAATTTCATCTGTTGTTAGATGTTCCATTGATAATAGATTATCCATCATTTGCCTCCTCAAAATACAATGATTTTAGTTCGTTTCTGTTTTCTCTTTCGGTAAGATTAAATTCAAGATAATTCCTGCGAGAGCTGCGAGAGCCATTCCTTCTATTTCTAATTTCACACCTAGTCCATGTAAATTAAACACTAGGTTGCCTATGCCTATTACTAAAATCACAGATGCGATAACTAAATTTCTGTTACTTGCAAAATCTACTTCACTTTCCACTAACATTCTTAAACCACTCGCTGCAATAATACCGAATAGCAATATTGATACACCGCCCATTACGGGTGTTGGTATTGAAGACACAAGTGCAGTGAATTTTTCTACAAAGCCTAGGATAATCGCTATTACTGCAGCACCACCTATTACATAGATACTGTAAATCTTAGTAATTGCCAATACACCTATATTCTCACCATATGTTGTACTTGGTGGACCACCGATAACACTTGCAAACATAGTTGATACACCGTCACCAATAATCGATTTATCTAATCCTGGGTCTTTAAAGAAGTTTTTACCGACAATTTTATTTATGACCATTTGATGACCAATATGTTCACTAACCGTTACAAATACGATGGGTATCAGGACTAAGATCAAGCCTATATGAATTGATGGGGTATAGTCTCTAAAGGGTAAGTATACTTCTGGTAAGTGTAACCACTTCGCTTCGACAATTGGTTTAAAGTTAACGAGCCCCATAAAAATCGATACGATGTATCCGGTGATTATTCCAATTAATACTGGAATAAGTGATAAGAACCCTTTGAAGAAACCTTGAACGAGTATCGTAACTAATAAAGTAATCATTGCTACAGCAAGGTAACTTAAGTTGTATCCTTTCATGTCTGAACTATTTTCAAACATTGCCATATTGACCGCTGTTGGTGCTAAGCTTAACCCAATAACCATGATAACTGGTCCTACTACGACTGGTGGTAACAATTTCATTAGCCAGCCTGTGCCACTAATTTTTATCGCTAAACCGATAAGCACGTACATGACGCCACTCATAAATAATGCGGTTAACATGTCGCCTAAACTATGTGAATTCAAGCCAGATATGATTGGCGTGATAAAGGCAAAGCTTGAACCTAGATAGGCTGGTATCTTAGCTTGTGTAATTAATATATATAACAATGTTCCGATTCCTGATGCTAACAGTGCAGAAGATATCGGTAATCCTGTTAAGAAAGGTACAAGTACAGTTGAACCAAACATCGCAAATAGATGTTGAGTACTTAAAAATGCCCACTGTCCTAATTTCGGTTTGTCACGTACATCTAAGACCGGTTTAACTGTCCTTTCAAACATTGTTTCATTTTCCATTGCATTTCGCTTCCTTTCATAAAAAAATCTCTTTACATCGTATTCATGTAAAGAGACTTCGAAGGGTCTATCAGTTCAATAACCTTAGTTAGATACTGTATTACAGTTGTACTAAGGGTGCTATTGAAGATATGACGGTATAGAAAGTTGCTACTTTTAAATTAGAGTCATCACTGTTGCTCTAGTTTAAAAGCTTCACACTTACTAACCTATCCTTTCTCAGTCTCTCGTACTGAATTAAAAGGTTATTATTCAATTACTACTGCATTTCTTGAATCAATCTCATCTAGATAAACTGACACCGCTTCTTCACGCGCTGTCGGTATATTCTTTCCGACAAAGTCAGCTCGAATTGGTAATTCTCGATGACCACGATCGACCAAAGTTGCTAATCCAATCTTTTTAGGTCTCGCATACTGTAATACTGCATCTAAAGATGCGCGTACAGTGCGACCTGTATAAAGTACATCGTCTATTATAATTACAACTTGATTGGTAATATTAACATCGATTTCATAGGTTTCTTCATTCGATTGTGCTGTTCTATTCTCTAAATCATCTCGAAACTGCGTTATATCTATTGTTCCAGTTGGTACGACCTTTTCTTCGATGTTTTCTATCTTTTGCTGTATGCGACGTGCTAAAAATGCGCCTCGTGTCTTAATACCTAGTAAAATTAAATTATCAGTACCTTTGTTATATTCTAATATTTCATGCGCAATACGAGTAACCGTACGTTGTATCGCTGCTTCATCCATAATAACGCGTTCTGACATTTTAGGCACCTTCCTCAATTCATATTAATTTGCTTTAGCTACAAGATGATACAAAGAAAACCTCATATCTTCAATGAAGACATGAGGTTTCTCAATAATCGTATCACAAATGAAAACAGAGACATTTCTATATTATAAGACGCTTTCTCTATCATGAATGTAAATCATTCATGTTTGATTATGCACGAATAGTTACGTTGCATAGATTCATCTGTGTACAAGTTATTAAATTCATGTCTTCGAAGCCTCTCTGGACTTTCATTTAAAGACGTACGTTCGCTTTATTAAACTGTCATTATAATATCATGATTTTATTTAATGTGCAAGAACCTGCCTAAGTTGCATTACGCCTTTTAAATGCACAAATACACTATTCTTATTATAAGTAACCTTTATTAATACCCTATTACTTTCCAGCCACTATATGATTTAATCATTTTTACATAAAAAATAACCTCATTATCTTTTTGACTCGCGTCATTTTTATAATGAGGTAATTTCATTCATATTACTTGTTATAACCTTTATTTAAAGCATAAGTTATTGATCACTTTTTCTAATATCTGTTAATAATTGCTCAAACTCACTTGGCAATTCCGCAGTTTTTTCAATGTATTCACCTGTAACTGGATGTTCAAAGCCAATAACACCTGCATGAAGTGCTTGACCTCCAATGTCTAATGTTTTCTTCGGTCCATATTTAGGGTCACCAACTAATGGGAAACCAATATATTTCATATGAACACGAATTTGGTGTGTTCTACCCGTTTCTAGCTGACATTCAACTAACGTATAATGTTTAAAGTGTTCTAAAACATTGAAATGTGTTACTGCTTCTTTACCGTCATCTACGACATCCATTGATTGTCGATCATTTTTGTTTCTACCAATTGGAGCATCAATCGTACCATAATCATGCGGAATATTTCCATGTACCAATGCAACATATTTACGATTTACAGATTTATCCACCAATTGTTCTACCAATCCACGGTGTGCAATATCATTTTTGGCAACCATCAATAAACCTGATGTATCTTTATCAATTCGGTGTACAATACCAGGTCGAATCTCACCGTTAATACCTGATAAATCTTTCATTTGATACATTAAACCATTAACCAATGTACCACTGTAATGTCCTGCGGATGGATGTACTACCATACCCTTAGGTTTATAAACAACTGCGACATCATCATCTTCATAATAAATATCTAAGTTTAAATTTTCTGGTTTGATATCAGTTTCTATGACTTCTTTTTCTGTTACATTTATTTGGTCATTTAATTTTACTTTATAATTAGATTTTACTACTTTACCATTTACTGTGACTAACGATAATTTTATCCAGTCTTGAATTTGAGTTCTCGACCACTCTGAATTTAATTCAGGTAATACCTTGTCTATACGCTGACCTGACAAGTTTGCTTGTTCTATTACAAACTCATGATTACTCATAATTGCAACCTCCTACACTTCTTTTTTCATATCTGTTAATAATGCGACAATAATTAGCAATACACCTATCGTCAAGCTAGCATCTGCAACATTAAATATTGGGAAATTATATCCAAAAATATATGTATCGACAAAGTCTACGACTTCACCATGTAACACACGGTCGATGAAATTACCTAATGCACCGGCAAATAATAAACTAATTGCCACTTGCATCAATAAATTGTGCTTTGCTTCTTTAATATAAAATACTATAAGTACGATAAGGATAATAATAGTAATAATATAGAAGAAACTCATCTTACCACTTAAAATACCCCACGCAGCTCCGTTATTTCTATGTGACGTAATATTTAAAAAGTTAGGAATCACTTCGAAAGAATCTCCAACTTTCATTGAACTCGCTATTATAAATTTAGTGATTTGATCTAAGATTAAAATAACAATCGTAATGAATATAGAAATACCTAAATAGTACTGACGTTTCATGCCTGTACCTCCTATTCTACTATCTGACGCTTTTACAACATCTTTCATTATAGCTTAATCAAACTTATAAAAAAAGTTACAGTTTATATCTATCACATTTATTTTTAGATATGCTTAAAATTTGTCTTATTTGCAATAATATTTCACTATCTTTCAAAACACTCACTTAGTTTACATAATATAATTATTTTAAATATACTTTCGTAGTTAGCAATACATTGATTCACTTTGCTTTATTTTCTTTAGGATGGATGATGTCATATTTTTTTAATGCTTGTGGACTTATATCTCGCGTCGTAATTTCGAATGGATGATAAAAGTTCATTTCTTTCACTTTGATAGTGCCGTCATCAAAGACCCGTTCAATATATGCCACATGTCCATATTTACCTTTAGTAGATTGTAATATACTGCCCACTTTGGGATGGTGATTTACAGTATAACCATCCTGTTGCGCTTTTACTTTCCAATATTTAGCATCTCCCCAGGACCTACCAATTTTATTACCCGCATCTCTCACTCTATCAAAAACGTAATTCGTACATTGTCCTTTTACATAATTATTATGTTTCATCGGATTCGTCGACCATAGTGTATTTTCTGGTTCTGTCATATCTCTATTATCTATACCGTCATAAGTTGCAATTCCTGTAATTATTAAGCCTAAAGTGACTAATGTAGTAATCCTTTTCTTCATGTTTTGACACTACCTTTAACTATAATAATATGCTACATCTATTGCTTGTTACACTTAGTCTTACTATAATCTTTGCTCTATTTAATCAGCTTATTTTCTATACCCTTTTTAATAAATATAATAGTGTTAAAAATATAATTTACCTGAAGTTGTGTGTAGTAATTAACTTATATTGTTGGCTCGTTTTCTTAAGCGACAGCCTCAGACTGTAATCTTCGACTCGTCCTGCTTCCTCAGAAGTCTCATCTTATTACTTTATATAAATTAATATTTAATTTACAATATTCGCTATTTTGGACAATACCATTTGATTTTTTAAGATTAAAACAATAATAGTTATTACTTTATGTCTTGGATCTCACCATATAAATCACATCACATTAAAAATGGCTACGCTCATATCATAAATATAAGGTAGCCATAAACTTAGTGTTTTTTTGAGTCTATTTTACAGAGCGTAGTTCATTGCAGAATAGCGCTCTTATTTTAAGAATTGGAAATTATAATCCTAATGCTGCAAAATCTGTTAATCTTGTTAAATTTTATATCTTAATTTCACTTAAACTAGTGTCTTAACGACAGATTGACAACGTGGACATAGATGATCTAACTCGCCAACAGATCCAAGTTCATCACTATAATTCCAGCAACGTTCACATTTTTCTCCATGTGCATGTTCAATTTTGATGTCACCATAATTATACGTCTCACCGTTCTCAACTTTATCAACAACTTCAGCTTGTGAAGTGATAAACAATTGTTGTAAATCAGTAAATTGTTGTAAGAATGACGTAGCATCAAAGTGTTCGTTACTACTAATAATTACTTTTGCCTCAAGTGATTTACCGATTACCTTTTCATTACGTGCAACTTCTAAAGCGCGGTTAACGTCATCACGCAATTTCATAAATGTATTCCATTTTTCTACAAACGCACTATCAATTTCAACGCGTTCAGGCATACGAGTTAAATGTACACTTTCTTCTTCAACATGAGGTATATGCGACCAAACTTCTTCTGCTGTATGTGCTAAAATTGGAGCTAATAATTTCGTCATATCGACAACAATTTGATATAGCACTGTTTGCATACTACGGCGTTTTAATGAATCTTGTTCTTCGATATACAAGATATCTTTACCATAATCTAAGTAGAAATTACTTAGTTCTACATTGATGAAGTTTTGTAATTCTTGATAAATATCTAAATAGTCAAAGTTATCATAATGATCTAATGTACTTGTTGTAAATTCACGTAATCGATTTAATACATATTTATCAACATCTAATAATTGATCTTCAGCAACTGCGTTTGTATTTGGATTATAGTCATTTAAGTTACCTAACATAAATCTTAATGTATTTCTAATTTTACGATATACATCAGACGTTTGCTTTAAGATTTCTTCAGAAATACGTACGTCAGCTAAATAGTCCACACTACTTACCCATAAACGTGCAATGTCAGCACCTTTTTGTTTCACGATTTGATCTGGCACAATTGTATTACCTAATGATTTACTCATTTTTTTACCTTCGCCATCCATAACAAATCCGTGAGATAATAACATTTTATATGGAGATTGTCCTCTTGTAGCTACTGATGTCGTAATTGAAGAGTTAAACCAACCTCGATATTGGTCACTACCTTCAAGGTATAAGTCAGCAGGATACGATAATTCTGGTCGTTCTTCTAACACACCTCTATGAGATGAACCAGAATCAAACCAAACATCCATAATATCTGTTTCTTTTGTAAATTCACCATTCGGACTACCTGGATGTGTAAAGCCTTCAGGTAATAATGCTTTAGCGTCTCTTTCAAACCAAATGTTAGAACCATGTTCTTGGAATAAATCTGCTACATGATTAACTGTTTCCTTCGTCATGATGATGTCACCATTTTCAGCATAAAATACTGGTAGTGGTACACCCCAAACACGTTGACGTGAAATAACCCATTCGCCACGGTCACGAATCATATTATAGATACGTGTTTTACCCCAATCTACTTTAAATGTAGTGTCTGTAATCGCATCTAAGATATCTTGACGGACTTTATCTATAGATGCAAACCACTGCGGCGTAGCTCTAAAGATAACAGGTTTCTTTGTACGCCAATCATGAGGGTAACTATGTGTAATAAATTCTAGTTTTAATAATGCGCCTTTTTCTGTTAATAAATCAGTAATTTCTTTATTTGCTTTATCATAAAACAGTCCTGCAAACTGGCCAGCTTCTTCTGTAAAGACACCTTTATCATCTACTGGACTAATAACTGGTAAATTGTATTTTTGACCAACGATATAGTCATCTTCCCCGTGTCCAGGTGCTGTATGAACACAACCTGTACCTGCATCTGTAGTAACGTGTAAACCGTTAATTACTAATGATGTACGATCAACAAATGGATGCTGTGCTTCAACATATTCTAATTCTTTACCTGTAAATGTTTTATCTAATTTAACATCGTTATCATCCCAACCTAAAGTTTCAGCAACACTTTGAGCTAGATCCTTACCGATGATAAATTTCTCACCATTTACTTCATATTGGCCATAAGTCAAATCAGGGTGTACTGTAATAGCTACATTTGAAGGTAATGTCCAAGGTGTAGTTGTCCAGATAATAAACTTAGCATCTTCATCCACTATACCTTTACCATCTTTAACATCAAATGCTACAAAGATTGAAGCAGAACGCTTGTCATGATACTCAATTTCAGCTTCAGCTAGTGATGACTCACTTGAAGGTGACCAATAAACTGGCTTTTTCCCTTTATAGATTAAACCTTTATCTGCCATTTCACCGAATAAACGAATTTGAGCAGCTTCATATTCTGGTTCTAACGTAATATATGGATTGTTGAAATCACCCTTGATACCTAATCGTTTAAAGTCATTTTTCTGACCTTCGATTTGTTTTAATGCAAATGCTTCACATTTTTCTCTGAATTCTGCAACAGATAATTCTTTTCGTTTAACACCCTTTTTAGTTAACGCTTGTTCAATTGGTAAACCGTGCGTATCCCAACCTGGTACATATGGTGCATAAAAGCCTTGCATTGATTTATATCGCGTAATGATATCTTTCAAGATTTTGTTTAATGCATGTCCCATGTGTAAATTACCATTAGCATATGGTGGACCATCATGAAGAATATAAGATGGGTTTCCTTTATTTTGGTCTAATACTTTTTGATAAATATTTTTGGCTTCCCATTCTTCTTGAATTTTCGGCTCTTTATTTGGCAATCCCCCACGCATTGGGAAAGCTGTCTTTGGCATTAATAATGTTTCTTTATAATCCATTTTCTACACTCCTTAATACATTTTTCCTCTATTGTGTTTCAATTTAATAACAATAAAAAGAACTCTAAGTTCAATTAACAGGGACGATATAAACCGCGTTACCACCCTATTTAACTCAACTTAGAGTTCTCTCATTGTGCTGTATTGAACTATGGATAACAGTGATATAAGTAATATACATATAAAAGGCTCTCACTATCCCTTTCTCGCTTTGATATGCTGTATTATTACTTACGTGTCTGTTATTTCTTATCTGTACTTTCGCTCGTAGCATCTGCAGATTGATTATCCGCTTCTGCTTTAGCTTTTAAAGCTTTCTCTTCTTCTGTTAATTCATTGTCATTTAAATGATTGACATTTTCTTCTGTAACTTGTTCAGCATCTAAGTCATAATTGAGTAAATAATCCCAATCTTCATTTTTTAATAGGTCTAACTGTGCTTCAACAAGCATACGGAATCTAGAACGGAAAATCTTAGATTGACGTTTCATATCTTCAGTTTGGAATGACAAACGACGCGCTTTTTCAACACCGTCATTTACAATTCGATCTGCTTCTGCTTTGGCCTTTGCAATTGTTGCCTCTGCCTCTTTATTTGCTGCAGCTTTTGTTTCTTCACCAGCCTGTTTAGCTTGAATTAAAGCATCGCTAACAGATTGATGAACATCTTTATAAGACTGAATATTCGTCTCTTTATCTTCTATAACTTTTTCTAATTGTTTTTTATCTTCTTTTAATCTTTCGATTTCATTACTTAATTGTTGTAAATAACTCTCTACTTCAGTAGGCTCAAAACCATTTTTGGCTTGAGTAAAAGTTTTATTTTTAATTTCACTAGGTGTAAAAGGCATACATTATCCTCCCTTAATCATACACTATTTTATCATTTCAATAAATACGAGAAATAGTATTCTTTGCAGTTTATTTTATATACTATACTGTAAATGTCGTACAAAAATCAACAATTATTTATTCATAACATATCGTCAACGACAAGTTAAGTATAACATTATTTGAATAAAGTTTCGTATGAAATTCTAACTTTATCCTTTTTCGTAGTACCACCAATGTCAGTAACTTTGGCACGACCAAACCCTTGGATAGATAATAGATCTCCACTTGCTAACTGAAAATCAGCTGCATCGATAATCGTATGATTAACCTTAACGCGCTTCTTATCTATTAATTGTTTGGCAATTGTTCTTGATTTACGAATCATTTCTTTCAATACAACATCAAGTCTTAATGCACTTACGGTTGTATTGAATGACTTCCATTCCTCTTTTGATTGTATCATATCTGATAACGGAATAGAATTAAGTTTAACTGTAGCACCTTTGATGCGATTTAATTCAAGTAACATGTAAGATTCTAATTGTTTTGTCAAAGTAAACTGTATTGCTCCATCTATGACGATGTCACCTAACTGTTCTCTTTCAATACCTAATGACATAATTGTACCAAGTATATGTTGATGTTGTAATGTAACGAATTTTTCTGGATAATCAACTGCCATTAGTACAATTTCAAAGTCTGAATCCTCAGGTTCAAAATAAGTAGGCGCTATAATCGCTCGTTTGCGTTCTGCATGTTTACCTCCATACAAATGCACTGTTAATTCTTCGAAACTCGCTACTATAACCTCTAAAATATATTGCTCTCTTGGATCTAAGAAATTCGTAAGTATTGGTGCATATTGCTCATTAGCTCGTTTACATTTGTCCATTAAGTTATCAATAAGTTGTTGTTCTTCTTTTCTAAAATGTTGATAAATATCGATTGCATATCACTCCAAACACAATATAAAAGCACCTATCGTCATACAATGATAACGGGAGGTGCTTAATTATCGATTCATTTTACACTTAAATTCAATTTATAGTTTAGTTTGCCTTACGCAAGATGCATAATTATCATATTAAAAATACTCACTAAACCTCTTTGGAACAACACGAGAACAATAATTGCAACGATGGATGATATATCAATCATGCCTATCGGAGGAATAATCTTCCTAAATGGCTCTAAAAATGGCTCATATATTTTTTGTAAAAATTGTCCGAATTTATTTTCTCGTGCATTCGGTATCCATGACATAAAGAAATAAACAATCATGCCATAATAATAAATTTGAACTAAGAATAATATAAATTTAAATACAGTTGCAAGTAAACCTACATCCATTTATTCTTACCTCTATTCACCTTGATATTCCATGTTATCAATTTGGTCAGTTATATTGCCTGCTACTTCAACATTGTCTGGTGTACATAAAAAGATATCAGTCCCAACACGTTGAATATCGCCACCAATTGCATAAACAGTACCGCTTAAGAAATCTATGATTCTCTTTGCAGAAACCTTATCAATGCGTTGCAAGTTTACCAAAGTAGCTCGACGATTTTTTAGTTCATCTGCAATATCTTGTGTATCTGAGAATACGCGTGGCTCAAATAAACACATTTTAGAACTTTCTTGTGCAAAGCCGAATTGATCTTGTTCTTGATTATTCATATTCACAACGTTCCTAGTATTATTATTTGATGTATTGCTAGCCATTTGATACTTCCTTTCCCCTGTAGATTGTTGTAATCTAGATGATTGTTTCTTAGGTACGGATTGTATCGCTCTTTGACGTTCATTACTCTCATTATTTGATTGTTCGTTAAAATTATTTTGAGACTGTGCTTGTTGCTTTTGATGTTGTCTATTGTCTTCTTCAGGTGGTGCTTCTAATTGGTCATCCTCTTCTTCAACCACGAAAAATCCGCTAAATAAATCTTTTAAAGCCACGGGGCTCACTCCTCTTTTCCTACAAGTTTAGTCCCAATTCTCACAAATGAGGCACCTGCTTCAGTGGCCAAATGGAAATCATTACTCATTCCCATCGACAATTCAGTACACGGTGCATAATTTAAATTGAGCGCTTTAATTTCATCTCTCTTTATTCTTAATGATTGAAACAAGTCTTTGATATACGACTCATCATCTGTTAACGGAGCCATCGTCATTAGACCGACTACTTCTATATTATCAAATTGTGCTAATTCTTCAATAAAAGTATCTAATTCATCTAATGCCACACCTTGTTTAGATGCTTCGCCTGAAACATTTACTTGTACAAAGCATTTGATTGTGTGTGTCGCTCTCTTATCAATTTCCTTTGCCAATTTAAGACGATCTAACGCATGAAAATAATCCACATCATTGATAACTTCTTTAACCTTTCTAGTTTGAAGCGCACCAATAAAGTGCATTGTCACGTCATTTGGTAAAGCTTGTTGCTTTTGTTGAAAACCCTCTACACGGTTCTCACCAAAGTGTCTAATTCCTGCACGATATGCATCATTAGCTCGGTCTATTGTAACATACTTTGTAACGGCAATCACGTTTGGCAATGTTGAAATATTACCCTTGTCCGCTGACTGTCGTAGTTGTTGCTCGATGTCATTTAGATTTTCACTTACATTCACTGTATACACCTCTTTATTTTTGACCAATAAATGCTAACATTCTACCAGTTTGACCCTTTTCTACTCTGTACGAAAAGAATAAATCCAAATCTTCGGAAGTTGCATAATTAGTAATATAAATATTTTCTTTCGGAACGCCACTATGTTGTAATAACAATGCATTAGCAACCTTTAAATCAATACCATGTCTATCTGACGCTCTCGTTTCTATATACTTTGTACTATCAATTGGCAATGCAGCAAACTTTGCTTTGATATCATCATTAATTTCATATGACATAGATGTAGCTGGTCCTATAACAACCTGTAAATCGTTTAAATTAAAGTCAATTTTATTTATCATTTCAACCACAATTTGCCCAACCGTACCACGCCAACCTGCATGTGCTAAACCTATAAAATGATGCTGTTCACTATAAAAGTATATTGGTACACAATCAGCATAACACATTGTTAATAATACATTAGATTCATAGCTGTACATGCCATCAATCCCATGTAAATCATCAGTTAGTTTATCGATATTCATGCCTTGATGCTCTTCTGTAATTTCAACGACTTTATTTTCATGTGTTTGTATCGGAAACACCCAATGCGCTCTATCAAACTTTATTAATTCAGCTAGTTTTTGTTGATGTTTAGTTATATTTTGTGGATTATCATCAATATATCGCGCCATGTTAAATGCGTGATTTGGATAATCACTAAATCCATTCTTTCGCGTTGTGATACCTAATGTAACATTTTGTAATGGGTCATCTCTATATTCTAAAATATGACTATTTTCCACAAATTTTTCTGGCATTATAACCCCTCCGCTAATTGTTCTTCAAAATAAATGTTATTCGATGATCCGTTTCCATCTTGATTGACTGTTACTACTTCTAATTTGAATATTGAATAGCCATAAAATAATTTCTAGAATTAAAAATCTAAAAAAGTCATCAGATCTGAGACCTGATGACATAGATACTGTTATTATTACTAACTTCAGCTTAAGTATATTTTGTTTAAGACGTACTATCCGACAAATTAACGTCTAGTTCTTCTTGAACGTCTTTCTTCTCTATTTCTGATGAAGCTTGGAATGTCATCTTCATTTGTTGTATGACTTCTGCTTTCAGTATTGCTTTCTACTGAGTGTGATGAGCTAGCAGCACTTGAACTAATTGAAGTTTCATTAGATGCTACGCTACCACTTGTTGCACTGCTACCAAAACCAGTATTTGAAGCTTTACGACCTTGAGAAGATGGTTTATCTTCAAATCCAGTAGCAATTACTGTAACTACAATCTCATCTTGTAATTCAGGATTGATTACTGTACCGAAAATCATGTTTACATCTTCATCTGCAGCGTCTTGTACAATATCAGCAGCTTCTTGTGCTTCGAATAATGATAATGACTCTCCACCAGTGATGTTCATTAACACACCTTGTGCACCTACGATTGATGTTTCTAATAATGGTGAAGAAATTGCTTTCTTAGCTGCTTCTACCGCGCGGTTTTCGCCAGAAGAAACACCAATACCCATCAATGCAGAACCTTGGTTAGACATGATTGTTTTCACGTCGGCAAAGTCAAGGTTTACTTCACCAGAAACAGCGATTAAATCAGAAATACCTTGCACACCTTGACGTAAAACATTATCTGCTTCTTTAAATGCTTCCATCATAGGCGTTGATTTGTCAACGATGTCTAATAAACGATCGTTAGGGATAACGATTAGTGTATCAACTGCAGCTTTCATTGATTCTACGCCTGCAGCTGCTTGAGTTTGACGTTTACGACCTTCAAAGCCGAATGGACGAGTAACGACACCAACTGTTAACGCTCCCATTTCTTTTGCGATTTTAGCTACGACTGGTGCAGCACCTGTACCAGTTCCGCCACCCATACCTGCAGTTACGAATACCATATCTGCACCTTGGATAGCATCTTCAATTTGTTCACGTGATTCTTCTGCAGCTTTTTTACCAATTTCTGGGTTAGCACCTGCACCTAAACCACGAGTTAATTTTTCCCCAATTTGGATTTTAGACTCAGCTTTAGATAAGTTTAAAGCTTGCCCGTCCGTATTGATTGAAATAAACTCAACATTGTTCATACCATGGTCAATCATTCGGTTTACAGCGTTGTTTCCGCCGCCCCCTACACCGATGACTTTTAACGTCGCTAAATGATTAAATCCTTGTTCAAATTCTAACATTTATATTTCCTCCTAGTTTTAATGGCCAATCAATCGAATAGAGATTTCATCAGTTTTTTAAATTTACTTTCATCCTTTTGTTCGTTGTGTTGAGACTTATGTTCAACGTCGCTATCAGCGTTTACTTCTTCGTCATATGTCTCTGTCACTTGTGAATCTTCTGAAGATGAATCTGACGCTGGTGCTTCATCTTGCTTATTCGATTTTTTCTTAAACCAATCAAATCCGCTTGTTTTTGTATTATTCGTCGTCTCATCAGATTCGATAACTTCTTCTTCGAATTCTTCACTGTCATGATTACTTATTGTAACATAATCTAGCAATTCGTCGAAAGTAATGCTACTAGAAATTGTTGAAATTGCTGAAGAGAATTCAGGTTTTCTTATACCCATTTGTGACGGTGTATGAATTCTTACTTTTTCGCTAACCATATCTTGTAATAATTCTTTAACACCTAATAAGTTTGCTGAACCTCCAGTTACTACAAATCCACCATTAACTTTTGTTAATTGTAACTCTTGTAATACATCGAACACTTCAAAGAAGATATCTTCTACACGTGCTTCAATAATATCAGCTAAGTCCTTTTGAGTGAATTGTGCATCCTCTTCACTGTCTACTTGATCCACAGTGAATACATCTTGATCAGATGCTGAATCAAAGAAAGCGTGACCATATTGGTGTTTAATCTTTTCAGCTGTTTCATATGAAGTGTTTAATCCTTCAGCTATGTCTTCTGTAATGTCACGACCTGCCATTTCAATTGCATCCGCATCAACAAGCTCACCACGTTCATAGAAAGCAAGTTGTGTTAAATCTTCGCCGATGTCAATCACACATGCACCAAGTTCTTTCTCTGTAGCAGATAAAACTGAGTTGTAGTTGTACGCATCAGAATATACATCTAATACATCTACACCACAAGATTCTACACATTTAATCATATTGATTAAGATTGATTTTTGAATCGCAATGACACCTGCATTTACTTTCAAGCTATGTCTCGCAATTAATTCCTTTGGATCAGAAACTTCATTGTCGCCATCAACTAGAAACTTAATCGGAAATGCATTAATTATTTCTGTTTCCGGTACGTTATTTTTTTCTCTGATACCTTCTAGTACATGTTCAATATGTGTACCATTTAATTCAGTATCTTCATAAAATTCTATTTCATTAGATTCATCAAACACTTCAGTGCCGACAATTGGAAGTTTAAGAAACACTTCTTTAATGTCTACACCCGAAGCAATAGAAGCTTTTTTAATTGTATCTTTGACTGCTTGTTTCGCAATATCGAAATCATCGATTTGACCATTTTTAATTCCACTCGTGTAGGTTTGTCCTGTACCTATCACATTAATTCCATTGTGAAATTTTTCGCCTACTATTGTTTTTACACTTGATGAACCGATATCTATACTTACATAATAATGCTCTTCCATAGATAGGCACCTCCTGACAATTACATAATCAAGTTCACACTATTAACAGTTTACAATACAGTTTCGCGGTTGTGAACTATAAACACATGTATTTGTCTAAATTTTTTAATTATTTTTGTCTTTTTTCTTATTTATCTTATTTAAAGCACTTTGCAACTGATCTTTCGCTTTATCTTCTTGGTTATTTCCTTGTTCAACATTTTTATCTGTTTCTGATTTTTGATCAGAACCACTACTATATGGAATAAAGGAAGCACCAACAGATAAATCAATATAACCTGCTTTTTTCAAGTTTCCACTTTCATCACGATCTAATGATTGTGACATTTGAGGATAATACTTCATTTTGCTACCAATTGTATTTAAGTTACCTACTACTTGAAGATTGTCTGTAGTAAATAATTTCACTTGGTTTTGCATATTGGGTTGTGGATCATATTTAACTTCAGATATTAGTCCCCTAACTTTTGCTGGCATTTCAGCTAACTGTCGTATAATTTTGTCCTTTCGTTCTTTATCGAAACCATCAATAATCGGACCATCATCCAACACACTATCTTGGAAATTTTCCAATTCAGTGCCATCCTCCGTTATTGGAACATATTTATCTTTCTTTTTAATTAATGCCACAATTTGATCTTCTGTCACTTTAACCGTCATTTTATTTGGAAAATGCTTTGTAACTTTGGCATCTTTAACCAATGTGTTTTCTTTTAATTTCTTTTCAGCTTTTGAAGTACTATAAGTATACATTCTTGAATCATCTTTAACATTTATTGCTTTACTGATATCACTCTTCGATACATTATTATTACCTTTTATCTCAACACTACTTATTTTACTCAAAGGTGTGAACATATAGATAAGTATCAATAAGATAAAAAACAACAATACACCGAATACTGAATATTGAATTTGTTTCTGCCTTTTACGCCTTAATTCTCGTTTTTGCTTCAAGTATTCAGAGTCAAATTCGCGTACTTTATCGGCCATATTTTTTCACATCCTTTAGAAAGATGGCAAGTGCGTTTTGAATCTATTAATGAACTTTTCTCCACGCTCTTCAAAAGTATTGTATTGATCCCAACTTGCGCATGCAGGAGACAATAGCACCACATCATTCGGTTCAATAATTTCTTGTATTTTATCTACGGCATCTTCAACATCTACTGCCTTAATCACATACTTACCTTGACTTTCACCTAAATTAACAAATTTACTTTGCGTTTCACCGAACGTTACCATCACACGCACATTTTTCATATATGGTATGAGTTCATCGAAGTCGTTACCACGATCTAACCCGCCACACAACCAAATAATAGGTTGTTCAAATGAATTTAGTGCAAATTGTGTAGCTAACGTATTTGTTGCTTTGGAATCATTGTAATATTTGTTCGTTTTATTAGTTCCGATATATTGTAATCGATGTTCAATACCTGAGAATGTGGTCAAACTCTCGATGATTGCACGTACTGAAATTCCTGCTAATAAAGCTGCTAATACAGCAGCAAGAATATTCTCTAAGTTGTGTTCACCAGGCAACACTAAATCATCTTTATGTATGATTCTGAAACCTTTAAACACGATATACCCATCTTTAACGTATATACCATCTACTTCTTGTTGTGTTGAAAAATAATATGTTTTTGCTTTTAAAGTTTCTGACTCAATCAAATGCCTTTGATGATAGTTACAAATCAAATAATCATCTGCTGTTTGATTTTCATAAATTTTTTTCTTTGCATTTTGATAATTTTCTAATGTTTCATGATAATCGATATGTGCAGAGTAAATATTAGTAATAATTGCTATATGTGGCTTATATTGATCTATTCCAAGTAATTGGAATGATGATAATTCAGTAACAAGATAATCAGTTGATGTTACTTCCTGTGCAACCTTTGAAGCAACAAAACCGATATTACCTGATATTTTGCCTGTAACTCGACTTTTTTGAAACATATCACCAATAAGAGAGGTAACTGTTGTTTTACCATTTGTACCTGTTACACCAATAATCGGCGCTTCAGATATTAAATAGCTTAGTTCAACTTCAGTTAATATCTTCAGACCTTTTTTAACTGCTGCATCAATAAGTGGTACGTGGTAAGGAATTCCCGGATTCTTAATAACTACAGGATTATTATCCAATAATGACAGTGGATGTTCACCACCAATTACTGTAATACCCATATTTTCTAAATCTTTAGCATGTGAGTCATTACTTAAATCTTTTCCGTCATTGACGATTACATTGGCACCCAATTTATTTAATAATTTAGCTGCTTCATAGCCACTTTTGGCAAGTCCAACAACTAATACATCTTTATTTTCTAACCCTGTATAATTTAGCAATTTAATTCACTCCTATCCATAATCCAATAAGCCCTGAAATTAAACCTACTGTCCAAAACACTGTAACGACTTTTTTCTCGTTCCAACCTACCAATTCAAAGTGATGATGTAATGGTGACATCTTAAATATTCTTTTACCAGTTAATTTAAATGAAGTAACCTGAATCATTACAGATAACGTTTCTGCAACAAATACAAAACCTACGAATATTAAAGATAATTCTTGATTTAACATAATTGAAATTGTGGCAAAAATACCACCTAATGCTAGACTTCCTGTGTCCCCCATAAATACTTTAGCAGGGTTTAAGTTAAAAGGTAAAAATCCTAATAATGCAAAAATCATAATCACACAGAATAAGCCGATTGATGTTGCACCTTGGAAGTATGCCATCAATGCGTACATTATAAATCCAATAATTGATAATCCTGTTGCTAATCCGTCTAAACCATCAGTTAGGTTTACAGCATTAGAAAAACCAACTTGCCAAAATACAATAAAAATAACATATGCAATTGAAAGTGGTACTTCAATACCGATAAACGGAATATGAATCCCCGTTGAAAAATCAGTTAGGTTAAACACTTGGCTTAACACAAAGAAAATTACAGCAATACCAATTTGTGCTAGGAATTTTTGTTTGCTTGTCAAACCTTGGTTATTCTTTTTCACAACAATAATATAATCATCAATAAAGCCAATTAACCCAAATCCTATTGTTACAAATAGCAATAGAATAATTGGATTTGAATTATCGATAAATATAATTGCAAGAATCGATGTAACAATGATACTGATTAAGAAAGTCAGTCCACCCATCGTCGGTGTACCTGTTTTTTTCATGTGGCTTTGTGGACCTTCTTCCCTTATGCTTTGTCCAAATTTCATTCTTTTTAAAGTTGGTATTAATACTGGGACTAATATAAATGTGATCAAAAGTGCGATGATTGCGAGTAGATAAACCATATTATGCTCCTTTATATATTTAATTGGAATATGTTTTTGTATGTCGTCATGCAGGGTTAAAACATTATGTAAAATGAAACATGGCATATCAGTGATAAGATAATATTTTTGTTATTATCGTCCACTGATATTGCCTATCTTTCAAATTGTTATTCTGTCGTTCTCAAATTTACGAATGGTAAATAAATAACGTCTATTATTCTGATTTATCACTCGATGATTTCTCTTCTTTTTTATCTTTCTTGTCTGTTGTTGACTTATCATCAGCAGATTTTTCAGATGCTGATTTGTCTTCTTTAGTTGTTTCTTCTTTTGAGTTTGAACTTGTACTTGCTTCACCATCAATTTCTTCTGATGAAAGTGTAATTTGAATTTTATCATTTTTACTAACTTTTTGACCTTTTGTTACTGATTGGCTAGATACAAAGCCACTACCTTTCATTGTCACTTTAGTATTTGTCATACGTTCAAATGCAATGACTTCTTCTTTTGACCAACCTGTCATATCTGGCATTGTAATATCACCATCAGTTAGTAGTAACACCTTATTATTAGGTAATACTTCTTTATTTGCCGTTACGGATTGACTGGTTACCTTTTCACCATTACCAATAACGATGGCATCTAGGGATTTGCCGTTGATTTTATCTTCGGCTTTCTGAGTAGCCAATCCTTCAACATCTGGAACTTTACTATATTTCACATCTGAACTATCTTTTGTATTGTTATCTCCGACATTTAAATATTTAAGCGTGTTTGCCATAATTGGTTTGAACGCTTTACTTACACCCATTTCATATGCTTCTTGGTCATTTTGTTGCGCTAAACTCATACCAGCATAAACAATGACCTTTGGATCTTTCTTAGGTGCGTCACCGATAAAGCTAACGAAATATGGATTTTCACCTTGGACATATCCTCCATTATCAGGATCAGCAACTTGCGCTGTACCAGTCTTACCAGCGATATCATAACCATCCACACGATAATTTTTAGCGTGACTGTCTTCGCTATTTACAACTTTATCCAACTCTGTACGTACCTTTTTCGCAGTATCTTTAGTAATTGGTTTGCCTGCATACTCTTTTTTACCTTTATAGTAAGTATTATTCGACACTGGATTTGTCACACTGTCGACATACCAAGGTTTAAGCATATTACCATCATTGAAGAAAGCAGATTGCGCTCTTAACATTTGTACCGGAGTAACAGTAGTAGATTGACCGAATGATGAAGTTTTTTGTTGCGCTTCATTATCCCAAGCAATTCCACCAGATGATTCACTATCAAACATGCCGTCTGTAGTTTTGCCAAAACCAAACTTCTCATACCAATGTTTCATCTTATCTGCACCAACTAAGTCTTGTAGATGCATCATTAAGGTATTTGATGAATACGTGAAACCTAATGTCATCGGGATATCTCCCCAACCTACTTTGTTCCAGTCAGAAATTTTAGACCCCATAACCGTTCTCGGTCTTGCAGTATACTCTTTATTTGGTTTGAATTTACCTTCTTGAATAGCAGCTGCTAAACCAAATGATTTAAATGTAGAACCTGGTTCATAGGTATTTTGATATAAATCATTCGCCCATTTTTTCCCGAAGTCTTTTCCTGTTTCAGGGTTAAAAGTTGGTCGTTGACTAAATGCTAATATCTCACCGGTATGCGCATCCATTACCACAGCAAATAAATCTTTTGGTTTATATCTGTCAACCATGCTATCCAACGCTTCTTCAACAAAGACTTGAATGTTCGAGTCTATTGTCAGATGAACATCATAACCACGTTTAGGTGTTTTTTCTTTTTTCGTATTCGGTGCAATATAACCCCAAATATCATGAATATATGACAAGGTACCTTTTTGCCCTTTCAGATAACTATCAAAGATCTTTTCAACACCCATCGCGCCTTTAAGTTCCCCACTATCAGGGTCCTTTTGAGCAATACCTATAAGATGAGATGCAAAGTTTCCATTAGGATAAAAACGTTCAGTCTCAGGATATAATGTAATACCTGGTAAATTCATTTTTTCAATTTTTTCTTTTTCTTGATACGTTAAATCGGTACCTTTTTGACCGAATTCAACTTGAAAGGCTTTCTTGTTATTCAACTTACTTTCGATTTCTTTGGCAGACATATCTAAAACCGTTGCTAGTTTTTTTGCAGTTTTCTTTTTATCAGTAACGTTTTTAGGTTTATCGCTACCTTCACTGGCTTTTTTACTCACAATGGCTACAAGTTTATATCGTTCTACGTCTTCTGCCAATATTTTACCGTTTCGATCATAAATCTTACCACGTTCAGGCTGTTCTTGACTGTTTACCAAGTATTTTTCATTAGCTTTTAAAATCAAATCTTCTCCAGATGAGTGGCCGGTCAACATAATATATGAATATCTTAAAACCAACGTAAAAAAGAGCAGTCCGAATCCAAGAATGAGTAGGACTGCCCCTATTTTATTTTGTTTTATTGGTAATTTTGGTTTTTTAAATTTAATTCTTCGCTTCGTCATTATTACGCACTACCTTTACATTGTCGTTCTTAAGGCTCATACCTTGCTTTTTAGCCTTGTCGTAAATGCGTTCATATGATGAGTTCTTTTTAATTTCAGATTCTATTGCGCTATTCTCACTAGATTGCTTTTCTATTTTTGTATCTAAATCTGCAATTTTCCCTCGAGTATCATACGCATCCATTTTTAAAGATAGCATATATATACTGATTAAAGCAATTATTGTTATAAGTCCTATGTATAACATCTTTTCAAATTTTGTTAACTGTACTACAACTTTTCTTTTAACTGTTTTAGGTTGGGTCGAGGGTTTTGTCTCTGGAATTTGTTGTTCAATATTATCATATGGTTGATATACTTTTTCTACTGCCACTCATAATCCACTCCTTATTTCAAGATTTCGGCTACACGTAATTTAGCACTACGCGCTCGGTTATTTATCTCTAAATCATCTTCAGTCGCAATGATAGGTTTACGGTTAACTCGTTTTAATTTGGGTGTGTATGCTTCTGGTATTACAGGTAATCCTCTTGGCACTTCAGGTCCTTTTTCATATTCTTGAAACATTTGTTTACACAAACGATCTTCAAGCGAATGGAAAGTGATGACTGAAATTCTGCCGTCTACTTTCACCAATTCAATTGCTTGTTCTAACGAATCTTCGAAAGCTGACAATTCATCATTCACTGCAATTCTAATTGCTTGGAATATTCTTTTAGCCGGATGGCCACCTTTGCGTCGAGCTTTTGCAGGAATACCTTCTTTTATAATATCTACAAGTTCTAATGTTGTATTGATAGGTTGTTGTTCTCTGTTTTGTTCGATACGTCTAGCAATTTGCTTTGAAAATTTTTCTTCCCCATATCTATGGAAAATACGAACCAAACTTTCAAATGACCATTCGTTAACAACTTCGTAGGCCGAAAGTGATTGTGTTTGATCCATTCTCATATCCAATTGTGCATCGTGATGGTAACTAAATCCTCTTTCAGGAACATCTAATTGTGGACTAGATACGCCCAAGTCATAGTAGATACCGTTTACTTTTTCAATATTCAAATCATTTAAAATTTCAGATAACTTTCTAAAATTACTATGTACAAATGTCACTTTATGTAAATGATCACTCAGTACTTCTTTAGCATTCTCAATTGCATTTGTATCTTGGTCTATTGCTATTAGCCTACCATCATCACTTAATTGCTCTAATAAATAAAGGGCATGTCCAGCTCCACCTAATGTACAGTCGACATATACACCATCTTCTTTTATATTCAAGTAATCAATGGTTTCTTTAAGCATTACGCTGACATGATGAAACACTCTAATTCCTCCATTTAAAAATCAAAATCAATTAAGTCTTCAGCAATATCTTCGAAACTATCTTCAGATTCATCATAGAAATCATTCCATGTTGCTCTATCCCATATTTCAATGCGATTTGATACACCGATGACTGTACATTCTTTACTTAAATTAGCGTATTGTCTTAAATTCTGCGGAATATTAATACGCCCCTGTTTGTCTAATTCCACTTCAACAGCACCAGAGAAAAACATTCTCATAAATTTACGAGCATCTTTCTTTGTCATAGGAAGTGTCTTCATCTTCTCTTCAATAACTTGCCATTCTTCCAAAGTGTAACCAAACAAACACTTATCAAGGCCTCTAGTGATTATAAAACGCTCATTCAAGTCATAACGAAATTTGGAAGGCACTATCATACGTCCCTGTGTATCCAACTGATGTTCGTATTCACCCATGAACATTTATAATCACCTCACCTTCTTATATTTATAATTTACCACATCTCACCACTATCCTCCACTAATTATACAATTTTCACCAAAATTTGTTATAGAACATAAAAAAATGCCCGATTCATCATTCCGATGAATCGGGCTCAACCTTACTCTATCTAAGGTTTTACAATGATATGATCGAAAGTGTAGGAAAGTGGTGGATAGGTGGAGGGCTTGAACACATCTATCCCAAATTCATTCATTATTTGGATTGGATTCCAAATTCTTTCCTGTAATCCTCCCATTGGGTGGAGCACTTCGTTAATTTCATTAAAATGTTTCATACTTATGTCATTTTCACGTTCAATATTTAATAAATATCGGTTAAGTAGATAATCATATTGCTGTTGATGAATTTCATTATTTTTATCGACTAACAGTCTATTATCATTACTATTTGAAACTTCCAATAATAAGTTTTTATATAATTCATCTTGTCGTTGCTTCATTTGCTCGACTTGTTCTAAGAATGAATCAGAGGCTTGCGCTCTAACAAATCGTTGCTTATCTTCATCTATCCCATCAACTAATACTTTGTGTAAATCAAGTTGATACTGCGATAATAATTTTTCAGTTCTTTCATTAATATAGCTAATACGCAAACGAGGTAAGACAATAGGCATCGATACGTCGACTACTTTAAACACATCACTTAACTCAGCCCAATATTTTATTTCACTCGGACCTCCAATAAATGCAACAGTATTAAACAACCACTCTTCCATAATTGGACGTGTAACAACATTATTAGAAAATCTTCCCGGTTCCTGCTCTAAAATGTTTAATAACTCAGCCGTCGAATAAACCTTATCAGATTTACTAAGTTTAAATTGGCCATTTTCAAATGTTAATAACTGTCTCATATTATCTTCGTGTAAGAA
The DNA here is from genome assembly GCF_043107035.1 of Staphylococcus sp. 231237_7MaSpsaltlick. Lineage (NCBI taxonomy): Bacteria > Bacillati > Bacillota > Bacilli > Caryophanales > Staphylococcaceae > Staphylococcus > Staphylococcus sp. 231237_7MaSpsaltlick. The sequence goes on along the minus strand of NZ_JBICNX010000013.1, from coordinate 50,625 downwards.
TAAGTGAACATTTGTATCTGTTTGTATCATTTGTTCTAGTCCACTTTCCTTAGTACGTGCTTGAGTAGCTCTAAATGCTGTGTCGACCTCATGGTGTTGTTGGATTAATTGTTTTATAAAAGGCTTTTCAACTTCTCTCAATCCTTCATCATTAGCATCAATGAATAATACGCCATACGCTTTAAATATTTCATTTAATAATGCCTTAAACATATCAGTCCAATTATCGTATTGATCAATCACGTTTCTATATAGATTGATAATGGATTGAGAGTGTTGTGTTTCTGGCAATGCTTGGAAAAACTGATTCAATGTATCACGTAACTCTTCCTTATCAGGAGAATATCTAGAAACATTACTTTCTGGTGGTGTCATAGTATGATATTTAATTTTATGTAGCTTTGCTTTCTTCGAATTATAGGCAAATGTATGATTTACTTCGTCAAAATCATGATCCTCTCCTGCAATCCAAAAAATAGGAACTACTTTTTTATGATATTTTTCTTTTAATTCTTCACTTAACGTTATGATTGAAAAAATTTTATGCAAAGTGTATAGCGGTCCACCAAATAAACCAGCCTGCTGGCCACCAATTACTACTTTTGCACCCTTTTTCAAAGCATCTATATTCTCAACTTGCTCAGATGTAAGTGATAAATCACTCATATACTTTTCAATAACATTAGCTACTGCAATCTCTCTTCCATTATTCTCTAAATCAAATCTCTGCTTAAAGCTATCAGGATTCATTGCATCTAAATGGTAAAATTGCGCTAATGTATGGTCACTATTTTTTAGGTTCGTTATAAATTTATCGTTTTCATTTAGTTTCTCAGTCATACAATACATTCGAAATTCTCCTTATGCTACTCTATTCCTACCTAGTATAAAGTTTATATACTATATTGACAATTTTACGGCTTATAAAAATCCAACTTTTTCATTATCTTTTATTACCTGATTAACAAAAATAGTTTGAACTCTCATAATTAACTTTTATATGTAAACATACCTCCACAAATTTTCAATTATAAGTAAATACATGTTTAAAACAGTCATTTTTGTGAAAAATCAATATAAATATTGTATAATAGAAATAACAAAACAAAGGGGGAAGCCGTCTATGAGTGAAGTAAAAAGTCTAGGTATCAATTATAAAACAGATGAATTATTTGAAGATTTTAGAAATTTTGGCAACGAAGATTTATATTTAGTTGACGAACTTCGTGGTGAAATGATTGATGCTAGTTCGGATTCACCATTCTACGGCATTTACGTCGGAGATAGACTAGGTGCAAGGATGGCATTATATAGAAAAGGTGAGGTCGAAGAGCAACACTTCCCTGACTTCGAAGATTATAATATCATTTGGAAATTAGAAGTTTTACGTGATTTCCAAGATCGAGGTTATGGTACAACTTTACTAGATTTCGCAAAGAAACAAGGTCTACCAATTAAAGTTATCGCAAGAAATCAATCTAAGGAATTCTTTATTAAGCAAGGATTTACTGATTTAAATGAAACAAACAAAGATGGTCATGATGTTCTCGTTTGGACACCATAAACAAACTGATTCTAGCAGTTTCGTTTAAACATTTTGATTGCGTTAGGTAGCCATTTTTAAAATCAAAATGTAACGAGATTAAATCATATTAAATTGCCGACTCAAAAGTTTGGATTTAAACTTTTGAATCGGCATTCTTTATTTTGAAAGCCTGCGTATTAATATCCAGCGCTTATCTCATATTAATATTGTGTTTTAATCTTAATACTTATCTTGTTCTATTTGGCATCTCACATTAAAACCTAGTTAATGAGGTTATTATTTAAATTATTCATCTTATGTTGCATTTACTTTTACACAGTACATTTATGCACACAAATCACTAGCTATTTATTGGTTTAAAATGATACTTGCTACATCAGACTGTTATACAGTATACATGCTGTCATTTAGTTAAATTAGCAACTAACCCAAAACTATATGTTAAACTGCAAACTATCTTGCAAACATTTCAACTAGAGAATAAGTGAAATGTCACTCACCTATCACATATGTTTATTTGCATGTATTTAAATTAATCGAATCAATTCTTGCATATCAGTAATTGTAAAATCAGGTTCGATATCAGTAGTGTTTAATTTCTGACGTGGATTGAACCAGCAAGTTTCAATATTTGCGTTTTTTCCACCTAAAATATCAGAAGTCAATGAATCACCTATAATAATTGCATTATTACGCTTGTCCTCACCAATTTCATTAAATACAAAATCAAAGAATTCTGGCATTGGTTTTTGATAACCGGTCTGCTCTGAAACAAACACACCATCAAACAATTGACCAAAAGGCGTTTTTCCAATCCTACGTTCTTGCGTTTCTAGCACACCATTCGTAACAATATATAAGTTGTGTTGTTCTTTTAGCTTTTCTAATGTTTCTAACGTCTTGGGAAAATACTTTATCGGTGCATTGGCTAATTCATCTCTAAAGATATGGTCTGCTTCTACACCATTTACCTTTAACGCATGTAAATCGAAATACGCTTCGAAACGTTTAGATAACACTTCATCCTTAGTTAATAAATTATTCTGAAACGCTTCCCAATGTGATTGATTTACTTTCATAAATGTTTCTAAATCATGCCTAGTTGTATGTAATTGGTAATGTTTAGTTAAATTAAAGAACGCATATGCTTCTGCATCGTGAAAATCGACTAATGTATCATCAAAATCAATAAATATATTTTTACTTTCCATTTTATCCCACTACTTTCTCAATTTACTCGACCGTAATTTCTAATTAAGATAGTAACATATATCACTTAATTCAGTATATAAAATTAGACATTAAAAAATGGCCAAGGTTATCACCTTGACCATTGTCTATATCAATATTAGAATCCGAATAATTTAGAAAGTACGCCTACACCATTTTCAACGATGCTTACAATACCTGTTCCTAATTTAACGTTGTCCCCATCGATTCCTGCTTGTACTGTTTGTTTGATTGCCTCGAATAATTTTTCCATGTTAGTATCTCCTCTACTATTTATTTTTTATAATTTTCAACTATTAGAATCCGAATAATTTACCTAATAAGCCAACACCGCTTGATACGATATCAACAATGCTTGAACCTAATTCTGCGTCGTTTCCTGATTTTGCTGCTTCAACTGTTTTTGCGATTGCTTCTGCTAATTTTGTCATAATAAATGCGCTCCTTTGAGTTATTTATATATTTTAAATTAATGCTTAGAATCCGAATAATTTACCTAATAAACCAACACCGCTTGATACGATATCAACAATGCTTGAACCTAATTCTGCGTCGTTTCCTGATTTTGTCGTTTCCTGATTTTGCCGCTTCAACTGTTTTTGCGATTGCTTCTGCTAATTTTGTCATTTAAAATCTCTCCCTTTATAATTTATATTTAAAATGTTTAAATTAGAATCCAAATAATTTAGAAAGTACACCTGCACCATTTTCAACGATGCTTACAATGCTTGTACCTAATTTAGCGTTGTCCCCATCGATTCCTGCTTGAACTGTATCTTTAATTGCTTTGAATAAATCTTCCATTAAAAACACTCCTCTATATTTTTTGAGATCTTAAAGCTTTTACAAACTTACAAAATATTTAAAACGATGTTGTGCTTTGGTTTAATAAGCTATCGTTTTGTTATCTATAATATAAAATATAATACAATTGAATTGTGCAATTTTTCCTACTCCACTATTTTTACATCAAATCTGTCAATTTTTACATTGTGAATTACAGTTTTGAAATCCTAACTGTATTATGCGCTATTGAATTATATACAATTAGAAATAATGATGTATTTTTACAATAATAATATCGATAACTATTTATTATATTCGTTAACTTATTTTGTGTTTGTAGTGTGCTATATCATCGGCTCGCTTTCCTAAGGGACAGCTTCAGCCTGTAGTCTTCAGCTCGTCCTGTTCCTTCAGGAGTCTCGCCTTTATATATGTTTCCATTTTTATTTTGTATTAATGAATTATTTTGCTAATCATCTTAGCTTTTTATTTTTATTGTTTGTATTGATTTACTCTTAATATATATAAACAATAACGAGATCTAAGTTCATTAACTTATCTTGTGTTTGTAGTGTGCTATATCATCGGCTCGCTTTCCTAAGGGACTGCTTCAGTCTGCATTTTTCAGCTCGTCCTGTTCCTTCAGGAGTCTCGCCTTTATATATGCTTCCATTTTTATTTTGTATTAATGAATTATTTTGCTAATCATCTTAGCTTTTTATTTTTTAAGACATAAAAAATCCCCTTCAAAGTTGACGTTTTTGAGTGTCTACTTTGAAGGGAACGATCTTTAATTGTATAACTTTCGTATATAGCACATGGAATTTACGACCCAGCCTCTTATGTGTTTACTACTAATAATAAAAATGCCCTTTCGATGAAATGACTAACAATGTAATATCATTTATACCAATTTCTGTATATAACGCCATGTATGACACCACAAATGATCATTGGTTATTCACTCTCCAGTGACCTATAATACTAAATGCCAATTATTTCTATTCATAACTAATTCACTCACAACGTTCTATTTACAACGCACAAGTAATGTACGTTGCTTTTTCCGAAGCAACGTACACTGAGCAAATTAATCAATTATTCTAATTCTCTTACAGTTATTTATTAAATACCACTCACGAAAAAATTAAAACATATTTTTATTTAAAATTTTATCAATTAACCAAATAATATTTTTACTCAAAAATATCTAAATAGGATAAAGGAATAGATATGACAAAATCTAATAATATTATATTTGAAAAGTTTAGTTTATTGCTTGAACAAACGATTTATTCGCAGTAATAAAAGTATCCGAATCTGTTTTTAATCTAGGCGTTCCTTTAGGTGATAGGATGACCTTTTCAATCGCTACCACACTGTCAGACTCTAATATATTTATTGTGTTTTTAAAGTTCCTTGAATCATATTCTTTACATTGCTGTAAAATTTTCACTTTTTGTGGTGCTTTATAATAATATTGGTCGTTATTATCTTTAGTGACAGCAGCAACAAACGCCCTATTTGCTGTAATCACTTTATTGTCGTCAATTAATAATCTAGGTGTTCCTTTTTCGGTATACTCTATGCCATTCACTTCTAATATTTCTCCAACTTCCACAATACGATCGACTTGTGCCGTAAATTCGACATCATGATAAATTTTAAACTTATTAAGCACAGATACAGTTTGCGGATTAAAATGAAAGTATCTTTTCACTGCATCAGGTCTTTTATTATTTTTTTCCTTTTGCATAAACTCAGCCTTAAAATTTTGTCTCTTCAAATTAATATTAGAACTCATATTAGGCAAATTCATATTCACTGTATACGGTTTATATTCGTTGTAAATTAATACAATATTAAAATTATATGCAAAATCCTCTAATACAGAAGATTTGATATAAATTTTGTTATTTCTTTCAACATATTCCACTTCTTGTGCATGAGGTTCATTATGAATCTCCGTGAACAGTACCTTATCAATAGTAATATCAGGATGTTTATAGACTCTAATTTGTTCATAATGAACACCTTCATATTCGTGCGTACCTTCATATACCGCAAACATTTCTTCCGTGACCGGTATTAAATCTTGTAACTGTTCTGGCATTACGAAATGAACTTGATTGTTTTTTATATAGCGATCTGCTTTACCACCTTTAATTAACATTGCTATATAGTCATATAAATCATCATATCGATGTTCATACAGTAATTTGAAATTATTTTTATATTTGTTTTCAATTATATAATCTTCAATATTTTTACCATTCATACGCAACACTTCTGTTAAACGGTTAAAGTAATCGTAGAATTCTGCTTTTTGATAGCTCTTTAAAAATCTTTTTTTATTAAATAACCTGCTTATAAAATCAACTTCAACTATTCTACTAATTGCTTGAAATTCTGCTTTTTCCGGTAAATTTAATTGCAACACTTCTTCTAAAACGGTTAAGTTATCTGCAGTTTTTTCTAATATATTCGTTTCAGTAACAAGTGATTGATTTTCATTGTATCTATTTACATGATAAACCGCTGCTGAATTCATCGAAGCAGTTTTACATCTGGAAATTGCTTCAATAAAGAATAATTTATCTTCGCCAAACTTTAAATGTTTAAACTTTAGTTTGTTAGATTTTATAACATCTGCTTTCACAATTTTTCCCGGTGGGCCAACAGCCCTAAATATTTTATCTATTTCATACGGAATGAGGCCATTTTCCACTTTAAATGATGTGAACCTTCCCAATTTACTAATTCCTCTATCGTCGTGTTTAATACTTTGTCCAAAGGCAATATCCGAATTATGTTTGTTAGCTTGCAATAGTAACTCTGGAAACCCCTCACTATCCAACCAATCATCTGCATCTAAAAAGGTAATATACTTACCTGTTGCATAATTCATGCCAACATTCCTTGGCTCTGCTGGACTCCCTGTGTTCTTATCTAACTGTATAACTTTTAAAAAATTATATTTTTGTTGATAAGATTCAATAATACTCAACGACGAATCCGTTGAGCAATCATCTACAAAAATCGCCTCAACATAATGATGATCAATATTCAATTGGTTTATTGATTCAATACAATCATGTAAAAACAATTCTTTATTATAAACAGGAACGATAATAGTTACTAATTTATCCATATTAAAACTCCTTTTGGCTGTTCAACATTGAATTACACTAAATTATTTGTATTATCATATTTATACCCAAGGCCATAGGGGTAATATGCAACTATTTTTAACATTTATCTATCATCCACTTAATTATTTAACAACGCGGTAACTTAATAATATTAATGTCGCTTACGTATTCAATTTAGCTGAAACAAAAAAACCCTTGCTTTTGAATGTATTTCATCACTCAATAAACAAGGGTTTATTACTGTATTACTTATTATTATTTTTATCTTTATTCAAAAACTTCATTAATTTATCTACATACTTGGAATAATCTTTACCTTTTTTCTTTTTCACTTGATCATTCACTTTATTTAAGCCTTTTTCTAATTGTCCGTTTTCCACATATTTATTTAGTTGTTGCTTTAATTTTTCTTTCAACAAAATCCCCCTCTATTTGTGTATTGATTAACAAATTATTTATTTGATAATCAATCTTTTTATATCTATAACATAATATATTAAACCCTAAATTACTAATTAACCGAACATTATTACATTAATTGTAATATCTGTAATAATTATTTATACTTCAAACTGCTACTTAAAAATTGATTAAGGGGTTAAATAACTATGGCAAATGTTATTTTTGATGGTACTATCAATGTTACTTCAATAATAAATTGGTTATTAAAACATTATGATGATCATGTATACATATTTTCTAACCAAATTCAAAATTATCCAATGAAAATCCGCCTTAATAAGCGCGTACATTTTAATTACTATGACCATTTTTCTTCATATAACAGTGATATTTTAATTAAAAATATCAAATTCACAATTACTTTAATTCCAATTATAAACAACCCTCAACATATGCGCTTTATTAATAAACATCTCTATCACCAAACTTGTGATGCCTATTTAATTACAGCCTCATTAAGTAATCATAGTCATAACGAAAGATCAAAAAAAGTAAATAATGCGAACATAAGACACTTAAAAATCACAAAACAATCACTCCAAAATAATTTAAAATAGGTAGATACTACAAAAATTAACACTAGACTGATAGAAATAATTAAAAATAAAGAAAGCACCAATCTTTAGTGAAATTCATTTAAATTATTAAATTATAAAAATATAATACACCTCAAGTCCGATTGACTATATCTAATTACCTAATTAAACTATAATTAATATAATAATTTCTAAAGGTTGTGACCCCATGAAACAAACTATCGAAGGCTTTATTTATTTAATCATTGTATGTCTATTATTCATGGCATATTTATATCCAATTGTGACATCTGTCTTTGGACTTTAATTCAAGGTAAATGTAATACAAATTTTGATTCACATACATATTCCAAATTTTAAAAGTAACAATGAAATGCTCGAGCACGACTCATATTTTAATCATTTAGCGCAAAGATTACATACAATCTATGCGCTTTTTTATTACTATTGCATTTTCAAATCCTATTGCACACCTAGGGTAATGCGTTAGAAATTCGAAAAAATTCGTTACACCTATCAATCATCTAATGACGGTATCTTACATCAGTTAAAATATTGTTTATTGTTTCTTCTATAGACAGCGCTTTTGAAATTGATTTTTCCCCTGCAAAACCAAGATAATCATTAGCAACATACCAAGACTTTAATTCAGCTAAACCAAAGTCGGTCTCTTTCTTTGAATTATGTCTTCTAACCGTTTCTTCAAAGGACAAATCATAGTAGTATGCAAATACATTATTCATCCTATTATTTAAGACATTCCTCAACATGTCACCGTATTTATTTTCAGCTAAAATACCTTCTAGAATGACAAATTCACAATGTTCTATCCCAAATATCAGCATTTTTTCTATTAAAGGAATTGCTAGATTGAATGGGCGATCATGTACATTTAACATTTCCCGTCGAACTACATCTTGTGATATTAATAAATTTCCACGACCCAGTATTTCATGCAATTTGCGAGCAACTGTTGTTTTCCCACTACCTGAATTTCCTCTAATAATAATTATATTCACCATAATATATCACCTTATACTAAATTATACTTATTTTAATATGCCCTATTGCTCATAAATAAATCTTTAAATTTTAGATTGTCAAAATGAATTATTAGGGCTATTATTTATATACTTTAGATTTTAGGAGTGACAAATATTGAATACTCTCGGAACTTTATATTTTTTCACTGGAAAAATGGGGGCAGGTAAATCAACAAAATCAAAAGAAATAGCACAAAGAAAAAATGCTGTACTGTTATCAGAAGATGAATGGTTAGCAGCATTATACCCACATCAAATAAAAAACTTCGATGATTATCTTAATTATTCTCAAATAATTAAACCTATATTAAAGATGCACATTCAAAGCATTTTACAAATTGGCAGTAATGTAGTTATGGACTTCCCTGGAAACACAAGAAAACAACGCGCTTGGCTATTAAGCATTGCAAATGAAATACATGCCAATCACCAGCTCATTTATTTAAACCTTGCGGATGAACAGTGTTTAAAACAATTGAAAAAAAGAGCCGATAAAGAACCTGATAGAAACACATTTGATACGAAAGAAACCTTTGATTATGTATCCAGTTTCTTTGAAGCACCCGATAATACAGAAAAATTAAATATTATTGAAATCACTTCATAGCACATCAACTTAACTTAGTTTTTAATTTATCTTAGATAATTAAATAAACTACCATTTAGCTCTTTAATTTGAACGTATTGCTAATTATTTTTTGAAAATGTTCTGATAAAGTAGCATTAAATTTGATTAATCACGATAACATCAACCAAGTTTCTAGTTCTAATTACATTGAATTAATAGAATTATATCTAAAAGAAGATAAAAAGACCATTATAGTGAAAAATCATATTTATTTTTGATAGGTGGAGTATTGCTTTATCATTACAAGTTCGATATAATAATTATTGTGTTCAAAAGAGATATGTCCTGGTAGCTCAGCTGGATAGAGCAATGGCCTTCTAAGCCATCGGTCGGGGGTTCGAATCCCTCCCAGGACGCTAATAACTGAAAATCAAACACTTTTCAAAACTAAGAATCCCATAATGACGGGATTCTTTTTATTTTGTCCATCAATAACGTACTATATTAAACTAATTTTTAGGGACCCAAAGTAATATTTTTAAAACCCACCTATTCATTTAGGTGGGCTTTTCTATATTTGTATCGTTTTCAGTTGTAAATTATCATTATCCCATTTGCCTTTTCATAGTGCCGACATAACAGTTTTACTAATCCACTATCTTTATCAATCTGATAGCCAGTTATACCACTTCTATTAACTTTATACATGTTTGTATTCACTACTCAATTATCACGCTCTTTCCTTTTTATCTAAAAAATAAAAATGCGTTTTTACTACCAATAAATAGTAATATTGGTAGACATAAAATAAATATCGACAAATACATTTGTAGTGTCATATTTGAAATCGCCTAAAAATATAAAACACCTCGAGTTTTACAAGGAAATCTAAAACATCCTACAATCAATTAAATTGATAATCTCATTGGTATTTAGAAAACGATGTTTCATAGTCTCTGTTGTTTTAATAGTGCTTATGTAATCAATAACAATGGAAATCTTGTTTCTTTAAGACTATTTTCATCAAATAACAGAGGCTATGGTTCCTTTTCATTGGAAGTTTTTCCATATTTAAAGTGTTCTTAGATAACTAAATGAATTAATCACTTATACAATAATACAAAAAGTACATAAACCCATTTATATTCATTTTACTGAATACAAATGGGTTTATGTTTAAATTTCAAATTTATCTTGGTCTATAATTTCATGTTGTCGATTCCTTAATTTAAGTTCTGCTTGTCCAATTGTTTCATCAATTATTAATTCGACATAGCTTTCTTCTATGCTACTTCTAGATTGTGAAATACTTCCAGGATTAATCACATGAACACCACCAATAGTTTCATGTTTTGCCACGTGTGTATGTCCGTAAAACGCAAACTGACATTCATTTGCTTTGGCTTGTTCAGCTAATTGCATACGACTACGGTTCACACTATACAGATGACCATGCGTACAAAAAGCCCTTACACCATTGGCTTGCACTACTTCTTCATTTGGAAATTCTGGATAAAAATCAGTATTGCCTTTTACTCTATAAAATTGACTTAGCTCTGTATCATCATATGCAAATTCAGAATCACCTAAATGAATTGCAACATCAACATCTTTATGATGTTGTAATACATCATATAAAATACCTTGTTCTGTATGATTGTCACTAATTAATATCCATTTTGTCATTGTTATTCACCTTCTAAGTATGCTTTCAACTTATCTATTGCTCTGCCGCGATGACTGATTTCACTTTTTTCTTCTGGCGATAGTTGAGCCATTGTTTTATTTTTATCTTCTATATAAAAAATTGGATCGTAACCAAATCCATTGTCGCCAATTTTACTCAAGGTAATTTCTCCTTGAACTGTTCCTTTAAACTGCTTAGTTTCTTCGCCAGGTGCACTCATACTAATGACACATACAAATTGCGCCTTTCGATTTGTTTCAGCTTCAAGATTCGCTAGTACTTTTTCAATATTAGCATTATCATCTTTACCTAAACCAGCATATCTGGCGGAGTAAACACCTGGTTCACCGTTTAATGCAAACACTTCTAGCCCACTATCATCAGCAATGACTCTCTTATTCAATGCTTTAGCAGCAGCTTCTGACTTTAAACGAGCGTTAGCTTCAAAGGTATCACCTGTCTCTTCCACGTCGAATCCTTCAATAATTTCTGAAATACCAATAACATTAAAGTCTGGGAAAATAACTTTAAAATCATTTATTTTACCTTTATTATTAGTTGCAATTACAATATCTTCCATTATTTCGACTCCTCACATGTTACTTCTATTCGTTCTACTTTCACCTTCATATTTAACCATTCTTCAATAATACGCTCAATGTGTTCTGTATCACCTGTTGCAAAAAACTTATGCTTCGGTTTTCTTTTATAACCTGCGTGTTCATTGCTAAATGTTAATAATGCACTCACTTCTCGTGCAGTTTCTAAACCAGATGAAATGACAACCTTTTCACCACCAAAATATTCATTGATTGGCTGATATAATAATGGATAATGCGTACATCCAAGAATAATCGTATCCGCATCACTATTACGCCATTGTTTAAGTGTTTGATGCATAACAATACTTGTAATAGTTGGATCCTTGTAACGCATTTTTTCTACTAAAGGTACAAATCCAGGACATGCAACACCTGAAACTTCAACATTAGGATTAATATTTTTAATATGGTGTCTATATGCTTCCGATTTTATTGTACCTTCTGTACCGAGAATTAAAACATTTTGATTCTTTGTTGTCATAATTGCAGTGCGTGCACCAGGTTCAATAACACCTATAACCGGTATTGGCAATAAACTCTGTAAATGGTTTAATGCTACAGCAGTTGCTGTGTTACACGCAATTACTAACATTTTGATATCAAATGTCATAAGTTTTTCAGCTAATTCTGTCGTGAATTTTCTAACTTCTGAACCTTCTCTTGGTCCATAAGGGCAACGTTGAATATCCCCTAGATAATAAATGGTTTCATTTGGGAGTTGGCGCATAATTTCTTTCGCAACTGTTAAACCGCCGACTCCTGAATCAATAACGCCTATTGGTTTATCCATATTTGACTTCATCCTCAATTTATTTACTTAATCTTTATTTTAGCACAGTCATAAATTCAAAATCATTTATCAAGATTTAAAGTAGGTATATTTTTTAAATTATATATAATATTTCCACCAATTTTTATCTATTTTAAAATATGCTTCTTAAATGAAGTATAAAAAAGAGACTTAACATCTGTTTAGCACAAATGTTAAGCCTTGTTTACCATAGTTTAAATATTAGTTCACTTGATGATCTGAACCAAAGAATGACTTAAACATATGGAATGAAGTTTCTCTATTTAAAGCTGCAATTGAAGTAGTCAACGGAATTCCTTTAGGGCAAGCGTTAACACAGTTTTGAGAATTACCACATTCTTGTAATCCTCCACCACCCATCAATGCATCTAATCTTTCATCCTTAGTCATAGAACCTGTTGGATGTAAATTGAATAATCTAACTTGAGAAATTGCTTGCGCACCAACGAAATCATTTTTACTAGTAACGTTAGGACAAACTTCTAAACATACACCACATGTCATACATTTTGATAATTCATATGCAGTTTGACGTTTTTTCTCAGGCATACGTGGACCTGGTCCAAGATCGTAAGTACCATCAATTGGTACCCATGCTTTCATTCGTTTTAAATTGTCAAACATTCTTGTACGATCTACTTGTAAATCACGAATAACTGGGAAAGTGCTCATAGGTTCTAATTTAATTGGTTGTTCTAATTGGTCTACGATAGCTGAACAAGACTGTCTAGCTGTACCATTGATTACCATAGAACATGCACCACAAACTTCTTCTAAACAGTTCATGTCCCAAACAACTGGTGTTGTTTTTTCACCTTTACTATTTACTGGATTACGTCTGATTTCCATCAAACATGCAATCACGTTTAAATTTTCTCTATATGGAATTTCAAATTCTTCTTCATATGGTTTAGAATCCGAGTTATCCTGACGTTTAATTATTAATTTAATCGTTTTTTGTTTACTTTCATTATCTTTTACTGGAGCTTCATTTGCTTCTTTAATCTCTGCCATGATTATTTACCCCCTGTAGACTTAGTAGAATAATCTCGTTTACGTGGTGGAATTAAACTGATATCAACTGGTTCATAATTGAACTTAGGTGCTTCTGATTTACCTTGATATGTCGCAAGTGTTGTTTTCAACCATTCTTCATCATTTCTGTCTGGGAATTCTGGTTTGTAATGCGCACCACGAGATTCATTACGGTTATATGCACCAATCGTAATTACACGTGCTAGAACTAACATGTTCCATAATTGACGAGTAAAGAATACTGCTTGGTTACTCCAAGTTTGTGTATCTTCGATATCAATATTTTGATAGCGTTCCATCAATTCTACAATTTTCTTATCTGTTTCAAGTAATTTTTTATTATCACGTACAACTGTTACGTTAGCTGTCATGATTTCCCCTAATTCTCTATGAATCTTATAGGCATTTTCAGTACCTTTCATAGTTAATAGTTGATCAAATTTTTCTTGTTCTACTTGAACTGCTTTTTCGTACATAGCATCATCTAAGTCAGTGTATGACTTTTCAATATTTGCAATGTAATCTAAAGCGTTAGGTCCTGCAACTGTACCACCATAAATAGCAGAAAGTAATGAATTGGCACCTAATCGGTTACCACCGTGTTGTGAATAATCACATTCACCAGCTGCAAATAAACCTTTAATGTTAGTCATTTGATCATAATCTACGTATAGTCCACCCATTGAGTAGTGTACTGCTGGGAAAATCTTCATTGGTACTTTACGTGGATCGTCTCCAGTGAATTTTTCATAAATCTCAATAATACCACCGAGTTTAACATCTAATTCATGTGGATCCTTATGTGATAAGTCAAGGTAAACCATGTTTTCACCATTGATACCTAATTTTTGATTCACACATACATCAAAAATTTCACGTGTAGCGATATCACGAGGAACAAGGTTACCATAATCAGGGTATTTCTCCTCTAAGAAATACCAAGGTTTACCGTCTTTGTATGTCCAAATACGTCCACCTTCACCACGAGCTGACTCACTCATTAATCGTAATTTGTCATCTCCAGGAATCGCTGTTGGATGAATTTGAATAAATTCACCATTCGCGTACATTGCTCCTTGTTGATATACAATTGATGCTGCAGAACCAGTATTAATCATTGAGTTTGTTGTTTTACCAAAGATAATACCTGGGCCACCTGTTGCCATTATTACAGCATCCGAACCGAATGATTCGATTTCAGATGTAGTCATATTTTGAGCAACAATTCCTCTAGCCATATTATCGTCATCTTTGACTATTCCGAGGAATTCCCAACCTTCATATTTATTAACTAATCCATCTACTTCAAAGCTTCGAACCTGTTCATCCAAAGCATAAAGTAATTGTTGTCCTGTTGTCGCACCAGCATATGCAGTACGGTGATGTAATGTACCACCAAAACGTCTGAAGTCTAATAAACCTTCATTTGTTCTGTTAAACATTACGCCCATACGGTCTAATAAATGAATGATTTGTGGTGCTGCTTCTGTCATGGCTTTAACTGGTGGCTGGTTCGCCAAGAAGTCTCCACCATAAACTGTATCATCAAAGTGAACAGCCGGTGAGTCACCTTCACCTTTAGTATTAACTGCGCCGTTAATACCACCTTGTGCACACACAGAGTGTGAACGTTTAACTGGAACTAATGAGAACAAGTCCACATGTGCACCTTTTTCTGCTGCTTTAATTGTTGACATGAGACCGGCCAGTCCACCACCGACAACAATAACTTTCTTCTCTGCCATAAATTGTCACTCCCCTAAATATATAACTAAGACTTTTAAATTATAAAAATGCGAGAATAGCGCTTAAACCAATATAAGACACTACGATAAACACGATGAGTGATACCCATGTGAAAATTTGTTGTGATCTTTTAGATTGTAGTACACCCCATGTTACTAAGAATGACCATAGACCATTTGCGAAATGGAATGTTACTGATAACATACAAATGATGTAGAAAATTAACCAAAATGGATTAGACACGATATCATGTACCATATCAAAGTTAACTTCATGACCTAATGCACGTTGGATACGTGTTTGCCATAAGTGAATCGCAACAAATATGAATGTTAATATTCCAGTCAAACGTTGTAACAAGAACATCCAGTTTCTAAATCTTGAGTAATGTCCTACATTTTCCTTCGCTGTAAAAGCAATATGTACACCATAAACCGCGTGATAGAAAATCGGAATATAAATGACTACAAATTCCAATACAATTAAAAAAGGTAATGATTCCATAAAGCCTGCCGCTTTGTTAAATGCCTCCACGCCTTTAGTAGCTTGATGGTTTACTAACAAATGGACAAGTAAGAATCCACCTATTGGAATTACGCCTAACAGTGAGTGTAAGCGTCTTAAATAGAATTGATTTTTCGAATATGCCAAAAGGAAGCCCCCCTGTGAAACAAATAAATTTATTTGGTATTCTTTCATACAGTGTATAGTAAAGCGTTTACTTAATTAGTAAAGTTGATGCTAGACAACGAATAAATTTAACGGTGACATGTAAATTAAACTTATTCGTTGTACATCTAATTTAGCGTTGAAGCATATTCCTGATTTAAAATTACATAATTGCTAAAATATGATGCATAATTGATAATATTTCTCAATTATAAAACGCTTACATATACTGTTAAAAAAAAGAATCCCTGTTATTAGATATTGTAACACTAAAATATAAGATTTTGGGCATGAGAATGATTCTCATGCCATAAATTTTGTCACTTCTTGTCATCTAAAGCTTGATGAAGGTTTTGTGCAACCTTAACTGGTAAACCTGCTGCCTGTAATTCTTCAACTGATGCTTCTTTCATTTTTTTGATTGAGCCGAATGTACGTAATAATTTTGTCTTGCGCTTTGAACCTATACCTTCAACTGTATCAAGTACAGATTGAAGACCTGTCTTTTGTCTTGTTTGCCTATGGAAAGTAATCGCAAAACGGTGTACTTCATCTTGAATACGATGTAACAGATAAAATGCCTGGCTATTTTTCTTCAGTGGTATGATGTTGGCTTGTTCACCGTATAATAATTCAGATGTTTGGTGTTTATCATTCTTTTGCAATCCTGCAACAGGAATATCTAGACCAAGTTCATTTTCTAGGACATCAATTACACCATTCATATGTCCTTTACCCCCATCAACAATAATTAAATCAGGTAAAGGTGTACCTTCATTCAACACGCGAGTATATCTACGGCGCACAACCTCTCTCATTGACTTGTAATCATCAGGTCCCTCAACCGTTTTGATTTTATATTTTCGGTAACCTTTTTTATTTGGTTTACCATCTATAAATGACACCATTGCTGATACTGGATCTACACCTTGAATATTGGAATTATCAAATGCTTCGATTCGAATTGGAGTCTGTATCCCCATTCTATCTCCCAATTCTTCTATAGCCTTAATTGTGCGTGACTCATCTTTTGATATTAATTCAAATTTATTTTCTAATGTAACTTCTGCATTATGCTTTGCTAGATCAACCATTTCTTTTTTCTTACCTTTTAATGGTTGTATGATTTTAGTATCAACAACAGACTGAATAATATCCTTATCTAAATGATTAGGTATATGAACTTCTTTTGGCAATATATGTTGATTTAAATCATAAAATTGACCAATAAAGGTATAGAACTCCTCTTCTGGTGTCTGTTGTACTGGAATCATAGTTGCATCACGTTTAATCATATTACCTTGTCTTATGAAAAACACTTGGATACACATCCAGCCCTTAGATACGCTATAACCAAATACATCTCTTATAGTATTATCGGATGAAGTTATTTTTTGCTTTTTAGTTAAATTATGAATATGTTGAATTAGGTCTCTATATTCCTTAGCTTGTTCAAAATCTAACTTTTCACTAGCGTCAAGCATCTTTTGCTCTAAATTATTTAAAATGGTCTTATCTTCTCCATTTAAGAAATCCGATATCTCTTTAGTCATTTCAGCATACTTTTCTAAATCAACAGGATAGACACAAGGCCCCATGCATTGACCAATATGGTAATATAAACACAATTTATCTGGCATTTTGTCGCATTTTCTAAAAGGATAAATACGATCTAATAACTTTTTAGTTTCTTGCGCTGAATATGCATTAGGATAAGGTCCGAAATATTTACCACTATTTTTCTTTACTGTTCTCGTAACGATTAAGCGAGGATGCTTTTCTTTTGTAATTTTTATAAATGGATAACTTTTATCGTCTTTAAGCAATATATTGTAACGTGGTTGATATTGCTTTATCAGATTTAACTCTAGCAATAAAGATTCTGTCTCACTAGAAGTTACGATAAACTCAAAATTACGAATCTCACCTACAAGTCTAGTAGTTTTAGCATCATGTGCTCCTGTGAAATAAGATCTTAAACGGTTACGAAGCTTCTTAGCCTTACCAACATAGATCACTTGATCATTACGATCTTTCATTAAATAACAACCTGGTTCCATAGGAACAACTGACAATTTTTGTTTAATTTCAGCCTGATAGGTTTCCATTATGTGTCCTCCTTTCTATTATAATATTTTAATGACTGCTGAAACTTGCTCTATATTATAAAATAACAAATAACTGTCTAGCAATATATAAAATTGCTTACAAATTGAAAACTGGGACATTAAATAAATAATGTCCCAGTTCTTCTTGGTTTGACTTATAAGTGTTTATCTAAAACTTCTGCTAAGTTTTCTTTAGGTTGGAAACCAACTACTTTATCTACTGGTTCACCATCTTTAAATACGATTAAAGTTGGGATACTCATAACTTCAAATTTAGCAGCTGTTGATGGGTTTTCATCAACATCTAATTTTAAGATATTAGCTTTACCTTCATAGTCTCCTGCTAATTCTTCTAATACTGGTGCTATCATTTTACAAGGTCCACACCAAGTTGCCCAAAAATCTACTAAATTAACTCCTGATTGAATGTTTTCATCAAAGTTTGAATCTGTTACTTTTACGATTGCCATAAATGCCAATCCTCCTTAAATTTCAAATGATGAGCAAATTATAACAGACTTTATATTATTCTGCATAGCTCTTGCTCACGTTTATTTTAATTCTGCTACGGTTACACCAAAGCCACCTTCACTCGGCATACCATTTCTATATGATGCCACACTTTTATGCTGTTTTAAATGGTTTTGAACACCTTTTTGTAAGGCACCTGTACCTTTTCCGTGTATAATGTAAACTTGTTCGTAATTGCTCAACACAGCTTGATCAAGATATTGATCAACAGCTACCATCGCTTCATCATAACGATAGCCTCTCAAATCAAGTTCCATTTTCACATCTTGACGATTTTGTCGTCGAACCATTTTTGTAGGTTGCTCTTTTGTTTTTTTCGTTTTCTCTAAATCTTCAATTGGTAATTTCATTTTAATAATGCCCATTTGAACTACAGCTTCATTTTCGTCAATCAACTCTAATACTTCACCTTTTTGTCCATATGTTAATACTTTCACTTCATCGCCGGCTTTAATTTCATCCCACTTTTGTTTTTGAACATTTTGTTTTAGTGAAGTTGATTCATATTGATCGTCTAGTTGTTTCTTTTTATCTATAAGTTCATGCTCTTTTACATCGGCACCCTTTTTATCTCTTAATTCTCGCAATTCTTTAAGTATTTCATCCGCTTCTTTAGTTGCTGATTTCACACGTTGATTTGCTTTTTCTTTAGCTTGTTCTAACATTTGCTTTTCTTGATTTTGATAATTCTCATATTGCTTTGTTAATGATTGATGTGTTTCTTGTGCTTCTCTTAACAGTTGCTCTAATTCAATACGCTGTTCATCAACACGTTTAGAGTTATATTCGAGTGAAGCAATCATTTCATTTATTTCTTGTTCGTCTTGTCCAATCATTGATTTAGCTTTTTGTATAATTTCAATATTTAAACCTAATTTTTTAGAAATATCAAAGGCATTGGAACGACCAGGTACACCCATAAGTAATTTATATGTTGGGCTTAACGTATTTACATCAAATTCAACACTGGCGTTCATTACACCTTGTCGGTTATAACTATAAGCCTTTAATTCTGGGTAATGTGTCGTAGCCATTACTAGTGAACCAATTTCATGAACATGGTCTAATATACTCATAGCTAAAGCTGCACCTTCACTTGGGTCAGTACCTGCACCTAACTCATCAAATAATATCAAACTATTTTTCGTGGCACTTTTTAATATTTCTACAATATTTTTCATATGAGATGAGAACGTGGATAATGACTGCTCTATAGATTGTTCATCACCGATATCACAGTAAACATTTTCAAAGACACTTAATTTACTACCATCCAATGTAGGAATTAACAGACCAGATTGAGCCATCATGATAATAAGCCCCAATGTTTTTAATGTAACCGTCTTACCCCCTGTATTAGGACCTGTAATAATAACAGTTTCTATATCGCTAGCAAATTCAATCGTATTGGCAACCACTGTATCTTTGTCTAGTAATGGATGGAATGCTTTAGGTAAATATACAGTACGCTCTGCTGTAAATTCTGGTTTCGTACCCTTGATTGTTGTTGCATAGCGCGCTTTTGCCGTTAAAAAGTCAATTTGACCTATGATGGACTCTGAAACTAAACAAGCATCAGATTCTTCTGCTACTAAACGTGTTAATTCCGTTAATATTCTTTCACATTCAACTTTTTCATCATTACGCAAACGACTGATTTGGTTATTCATTTCCACTATTGATGATGGTTCAATATATAATGTCTGACCTGAAGCTGATTGATCATGCACAATTCCACTAAAATCTTGGCGATATTCAGCTTTAACTGGAATAACATTGCGTTCATTTCTGACAGTAACAATTGCATCCGACAATTTTTTTTGATTGGACTGACTTTTAACTACTTTGTCTAAATTTTGTTTGATACGTTGTGTCGTACTAGAAATTTTGCTACGAATGCCTTGTAGCTCATAACTAGCATTATCGAACAAGTCATACGCATCACATTTTTGATGAATTTCTTGAAATAAATCATTTAGTACAGGTAATTGTTCCATTCTATCGTTCAGAATTGGATATTTGATTTCTTCATCTTCTTCTAGAATCCCATTATAGAATGTTTTATATTGATTTTGAATTTGAATCAAACGTTTAATCGCATTTAATTCTCTAACATTCAAGACACCACCAATATTGGCTCTATGAAGTAATTGAGTCACTTGTGATAAACCACTTAAACTAGGCATACGATGTTTATTGTATATTTGTGCGATTTCATCTGTTTCATTCATTTGAAATTCAACAGTTTTAAAATCCGTTGCTGGACTCATTTCTGCTACTTTAGCTTTACCTATATCACTCATTGTTTCTTTTTCGACGAGTGCTTTAATTTTATCGAATTCTAAGACATTTAATGACTTCTGTCTCATACAATCCCTCTATTTCTTCATTTTAATATTGTTTTCAATCATAGATTTAAACGCATCTCTAGACATAGTATTTATTACTCTATCTTTAGCTAGAAAACCTTTTTGTGCAGTTGCAACGCCATATTGCATAAACTCTAAATGATCAATATGATGTGCATCTGTATTTATAGTCAATTTAACGTTAGGATGTTTTTTTAATGTCTCAGCATTTAAATCCAAACGCTTAGGATTGGCGTTAATTTCTAATATAGTATTTGTTTTTTCCGCTAATTCACAAAGTTGTTCAATATCAGGTTCGTATCCAGGTCTTCTGCCAATAATACGACCAGTTGGATGTGCAATATGTCTTACATAAGGGTTATTACACGCGTTTTCTAAACGACGCATAATCTCTTCTTGTGGTTGATTAAAGCTTTGATGAATTGCCGCAATAACATAATCTAATTGCGCTAGAATTTCATCTTCATAATCAAGACTCCCATCTGGTAGAATGTCCATTTCAATGCCTGAATATATATCTATTTCTTTATATTTTTCATTCAACTTTTTAATTTCTTCATTTTGACGTAACAAACGTTCAACAGATAAACCATTTGCTACTTTTAAACTTTGGGAGTGATCTGTAATCACCATGAATTCATAGCCTTTAGCAATATTAGCTTTCACCATATCTTCAATACTAAATGCGCCATCACTATAGGTAGTATGCATATGCAAATCACCTTTAATATCACCGAGCTGTATAATATCTGTTAAGTCTTTGTCAAATTCACTACCATCTTCACGAATTGCAGGTGCAATCCAATCTACATTGAAATGTTGGTAAATTTCCGCTTCACTTTGATATTGTAATAATTCACCGTTTTCAGTCTCAATACCATATTCGCTAACTTTTTCGCCTTTTTCTTTAGCTAATTGTCTAATGCGAATATTATGATCTTTAGAACCAGTGAAATGTTGTAACGTGTGATAAAAGGCTGCAGGCTCAATTAACCTGAAATCCACACCTATAGTTTCATCATCATATTCAAGCTCTAATGATACTTTTGTAGCACCCACTGCAACTTCCTTTACTTTATTGGGAATTTGTAACAACGCTTCTTGCACCTTTAAAGGTGACTGTGTACTGATAATAAAGTCTAAATCTTTACTCATTTCTTTAAAACGTCTAAAGCTACCTGCCACCTCAAATTTTTCAATTTCAGTAATTGTAGCTAAATATGCTTTAATCTCTGTGTTAAGCCCTCTCATTTGATCAATTGGATACTTTTCTTTTTTAGCACCTAGCGCTTTAACTGCTTCTAAAATATTTTGCTCAGTTTTTTTAGCGAAACCACTTAATGCACTGACTTCGCCATTTTCACATGCACGTTGTAATGACTCCTTATTATCAATATTCAACTCTTTATATAATTTGGCAATTTTTTTACTGCCTAAACCTTGAATTTTCATTAATGGGATAAGCCCTTCCGGCACTTCTTTCTTTAATGCATCTAAAGTAGAAGTTGTACCGTGTTGTCTATATTCATTAATGACTTCACCAACGCCTTTACCAATCCCTTTTAATTCAGTTACATCTTCTATCTCGTCTAATGGACGTTCATCTATTTCTAAACTTTGTGCCGCTTTTCTATATGCAGAAACTTTAAATGTATTTTCTCCTTTTAATTCCATATAAACTGCTATTTTCTCTAATAATTGAATAATATCTTTTTTCGTCATTACCTTCACTCCATAAAAAAAGGTCAAGACAAGTTACCGTTGCTCTATCAACAGTAAATCGGTTGTGCCCTGACCTCCTATATTTTATTAATATATTATATGTTTAATTGTTGGAAAATTTATATATTGACCACAAAAGTAGATATAAATGGTATATGTGAGATTAATATTTCAGCAATAAAAGATTGCGATAATTGTGTTTGGATGATTGATAAAGGATACAATGCCATAGCATAAATTAAAGTAGTACATATAATTATTGACGAAACCATACTTAAGAGTACACCAATCAACCGACTCAACATAAACATTTTTTTATATTTGATTATATTATCAAAGCAAACAATTATAGCATAACAAAGAACCTTCGTAATTGTAGCTACAATTAGAAATGCAACTAAATGGTCAAAACGTAACTGTAGATTATCAAATTGAAAAGCAAAATGCATATCATAAGCTCGAGTTTTTGGGAATGGTATAAAGAGCTCTAAATACTGTGACAACTTAATAAAGCACTTTTGTGCAATGTACAATGATAAAATAGTCGCTCCTAAATGCATAATACTTAACCATACGCCTCTTCTAAACCCAATCATGCCTATGTATAAAAAAATTACTATGATTAATAAATCAATTAACATTAATCTTCACTATTTTTTAATTGCTTTATCTCTTGTTGCAAACGGTAATTTTCTTCTTCTAATTGAACTTTTTCATGCATAATATTAACAGCTGTTAATATCGCTTTTCTTGTAGTATCTAATCCTGTACTTTTTCTTCCTAGAGACTTAAGCTGTTCATCCACTAGATGTGCAACATATCGAATGTGCTCTGGATTATCTTCACCTACAATTGTATAATGTTGATCATTTATCGTTACGTTTATCCTATTTTTAAATTCGCCCATAGTATAACTCCTGACTTAATATAAATTTCCGAATAAAATAAAATTTGTCCTAACATATAACTTTCAATTTTTCTAATTTAGAATATTTATCACGAACCATTATACACGACTAAATATTATTTTGTAAGAGGTGTGATTTGTTATATTTGAAAAAATTTATAGTTCGAAGATTTCAAATAATTTTAGAACAATTGAACGATTGCGATATCACAGTTATTCATGCATATTGTTGTTGGGTAGTGTGTATGTTTCATCCTATGGTATGATGAAAACTGTCAATCGAAACAGTAATTTCAAAAAAGAGAGGCAATCAAATGTCAAATGTAGTATATAAATTAACAAATCCTGAAATTCAACAATTAATGTCGAAAATTAACTGCGACACAAGCAAACTACCACAAGGTATGAAAGCCAAAGCCAAATATAAAAACACATCCATTTCCATTTACAACTCAAATAAAGTTATGTTTCAAGGCAAGGAAGCTTCAGCTGTGGCAGGTCAATTGCTACCTAATCATGCAAATACACAAACTGCATCAAAGCATAAACCTACACAATCAAAGATAAATTATAATCAATTTCAATGCATAGGCAGTGATGAAGCAGGAAGCGGAGATTATTTTGGACCACTTACAGTGTGCGCTGCCTATGTTTCAAAAAAACATGTTCAAGTTTTAAAAGAACTCGGAGTTGATGATTCAAAGAAATTAACAGATAAAAAAATCGTCGAACTTGCAGAACAAATTGTTACATTTTTACCTCACTCATTACTAACGATGCACAACACTAAATATAATGAGAAACAATTAGCTGGCTGGTCACAGGTAAAGATGAAAGCTGTATTACATAACGAAGCGATAAAAAATGTTGTAAATAAAATCGAAACAAACGAATTGGACTATATCGTTATTGATCAGTTTGCTGAACGTGGTGTTTATACGCGTTATGCATTAAGTGAGCTTCCACATAGCGACATTACTAAATTCGAGACCAAAGGTGAATCAAAATCTATTGCTATTGCGGCAGCAAGCATTATTTCACGATACGCATTTGTCAAATATATGGATCAAATTTCTGCAGAAGTTCATAGCGAAATTCCCAAAGGCGCAAGTAATAAAGTTGATTTAGCCGCTGCAAGAATTATCGAAAAGAAAGGCATTACCTATTTAGATTCTATTTCAAAGAAACACTTTGCAAATCGAAATAAAGCACAGGCACTTGTTGACAAAAAACGACATTCATAATCAAATTTACATCTCATTTAGAACCTAACATTGCAGTTGTTTTATATATCACTCCACAAATTGTATTTCACACTAACCGTTGAGTTAACGGTTAATCGTTTGTAGCACAAATTTATGATTACCAGATATGCTCTGCAGATTTGTATTTTTATCATATGTCAATTTAAACAGTTATAAACAAAACAAAAAGAATTACATC
The DNA here is from genome assembly GCF_043107035.1 of Staphylococcus sp. 231237_7MaSpsaltlick. NCBI lineage: Bacteria > Bacillati > Bacillota > Bacilli > Caryophanales > Staphylococcaceae > Staphylococcus > Staphylococcus sp. 231237_7MaSpsaltlick. The sequence continues at coordinate 25,672 of NZ_JBICNX010000013.1, read as the reverse complement.
ACCAATACTTTCGATGGGGATGTAATTCTTTTTTTGAACTATTTTTATGCTTAATTTATATATAAGTTAAACTAAATTCTTTTCCTTACAAAGTTGTTAAATTATCTAATTGTTGCACCTTGTTGTTGTAACGCTGTTAAGATATCTTCATGTACTGCATTTACCTTATCATCAGTCAATGTTTGTTCAACATCTAAGTATGATAATCTAATTGCAATTGATTTCTCATCCTCTGCAACATGTTCACCTTCATAAACATCAAATACTTGTGCATTTTGAAGTATATCTCCACCATGTGCTTCGATTTCTTTAACAAGCGTTGCGGATGGCACGTCTCGATTTATCACTAATGCAATGTCTCTTGATACTCCAGGGAAACGAGGGATTGGACGATAGTTAATATATCCAACTGAAACTGACATTAATTTATCGTAATTCAATTCAAAGACATAAGTACGTTTTAAGTCATATTCCTTTTCAACTTTTGGATGTAATTCACCAACAAAGCCTATAGTTTCACCATTTAATTTAACAATTGCAGTTCTACCTGGATGTAAGCCTGCAATTTCACCTGCTTCATAATCAAATTGAATATCTAATTTTTCTGCTATACGATCTACGATACCTTTAGCAATAAAGAAATCTATTTCTTCCTTTTTTCCTTGCCAAGTATTAACTGTGTAATCACCAGTTAAGATCCCACTTAGGTACTCAACTTCATCTGGTAATTCACCTTCACCATTACCAAAGAATACATTACCTAGTTCATAAAGTCGGACATCAGCATTTTTACGTGCAACATTATAAGCAACTGCATCAATAAGGTGAGGAATCAAACTTTGTCTTAATGTTGAATGTGCTTCACTCATTGGCATTAACAAGCCGATTGTATCACGTGTTTCTAATGCAAAGTCTTGCGCTCTCTCTTTATCGACTAAAGAATAATTAATTGCTTGGCTTAAGCCTGCACCCTCTAGTGTTTCTTTTACAATACGTGATTTAGCTTGTTTATCAGTCAAAGCACCATGTGTTACATGTTCAAATACCGGCAATGTTGAAGGTATTTCATCATAACCATAAATTCTTGCAATTTCTTCAATTAAGTCTTCCTTAATCGTAATATCTTTACGTCTAGACGGAACCTTGACAGTTAATTCATTATTATTCTTCGTCGTCTCAAAGCCAAGTTGCACAAAAATAGACTCGATTTCTTCAGCAGTCAATTCAAAGCCAATTGTATTATTCACTTTATCAACTGAAATATTAATTGGTGTGACGAATGAACCTAAATCACCTTGTGCTACATTATCTGATAAAACTTGTCCATTAGCATACGTTTCTAATAAGTAACAAGCGCGATCGACTGCCTCATTTACAAATTCTGTAGCAATTCCCTTTTCAAAGCGACTAGACGCTTCACTTCTTAAATTCAATCGTCTTGAAGTATGACGAATAGATACCGAATCAAAAATAGCGCCCTCAATTACAACATGCTTTGTAGCCTCTGTTACCTCTGAAAAATCGCCACCCATTACGCCTGCAATGGCAATTGGCGTTTCGCCATTAGTTATAACTATGTCAGATGCTAGTAATGATCTTTCTTGATTATCTAAAGTAGTCATCGTTTCATTCTCATGAGCTTGACGTACTTCGATATGATTTGAACCAATTTGTTCTTGATCAAACATGTGTAAAGGTTGACCGTATTCTAATAGTACATAATTTGAAATATCAACCACATTATTGATAGGTCGAATACCAGCTTTAATTAATCTCATTTGCATCCATTCAGGTGAAGGTGCAATCGTAACATTTTTAACAATACGTGCACTGTAATATGGGACTTTATCAGAATCTTGAACAGTCACTGACAGTTCCTCAGCAGCTTGTTGTGATAATGCTTCTGTTTTAGTCTTTGGTTTATTCATTGCAACGTTGTATAATGCAGCGACTTCATATGCTGTACCCACCATACTTAATGCATCTGCTCTATTTGGTGTAAGATCAAATTCCATTACTTGGTCATCTAAATATAGTGCTTTAAGTGCATCTGTTCCTGGCACTACCTCTGTAGAAAACACATAAATACCATCTTCAAAGGCTTTAGGCACTAAGTTGCTTGATAAACCTAATTCTTGTAACGAACAAATCATACCTTCTGAGCGTTCTCCACGTAGTTTTGCTCGCTTAATCTTGATACCACCCGGTAATCTACCACCAACTGTAGCGACGATTACTGTTTGTCCTGCATCTACATTTGGTGCGCCACAAACAATTTGCACGAGTTCACTTTCGCCAATATCTACCTGACAAATATTTAGTTTATCCGCATCTGGATGTGGTGCGATTTCTTTAATTTTACCGACAACTAATTTTTTAATTTCTTTTGTATAATCGATAATGTCATCTACTTCGATACCCGTACGTGTAATTTTTTCTGCTAATTCGTTTATTGGTTGATCAATTTCAACATATGTCTCTAACCATTCTTTAGAAATAAACATTATTTTTCACCTCTATCTTCTACTGCTTTAAATTGATTCAAGAATCTTACATCATTAGTATAGAAATGACGGATATCTTCAATTCCATATTTCAACATTGCGATTCTATCAGGCCCCATACCAAACGCAAATCCTGAATATTTATTTGAATCGAATCCAGCCTTCTCAAGTACGTTCGGGTGAACCATCCCTGCACCTAAGATTTCAATCCAACCTGTTTGTTTACATACATTACATCCTGAGCCACCACATTTGAAACATGACACATCTACTTCAACTGATGGCTCTGTGAATGGAAAATAACTTGGTCTTAGACGAATTTCACGATCTTCCCCAAACAATTGTTTAGCTAAAAGTTCTAATGTCCCTTTAAGATCACTCATCTTAATATTCTCGTCTACCACTAATCCTTCGATTTGAGTAAATTGGTGACTGTGTGTCGCATCATCAGAGTCTCGACGATACACTTTCCCTGGACATAGAATTTTAACTGGACCTTCACCATTTCGTTGTTCCATCGTTCTTGCTTGTACAGGCGATGTATGTGTACGCATCAGAATCTCGTCCGTTATATAAAAGCTATCTTGCATATCTCTTGCCGGGTGAGATTTCGGTAAATTTAAAGCTTCAAAGTTATAATAGTCCTGTTCAACTTCAAATCCTTCAACAATTTCATATCCTAATCCTAAAAATAGGTCTTCGATTTCTTCAACTGTACGTGTTAATGGATGTTTGGCACCAATAGACATTTTTCTACTTGGTAATGTCACATCGATTTTTTCAGCCTTTAATTGTCGTTCTAATTCTTCATTTGCTAGAAGTTCACGACGTGATTCAATTTCACCTTCGATTGCTTGTCTAACTTCATTAACTTGTTGTCCATATGCTGGTTTTTCCTCATTAGGTAAATCTTTCATATGTTTCATTAACCCTGTTACAGAACCCTTTTTACCCAAATATTTCACTTTTACATCTTGTAATTCTTTTTCATTTTTAGCTTCATTTATATCGACTAATGCCTGTTGCTTAATTTCAGTCATCGCTTCAGTTTGTGCCATGATTTAACCTCCATTTGTCTATTTTCTTGTTAAGTAAAACCAATAAAAATACAAAAAAGACTTCCATCCCGTTGAAACTGGGACGAAAGCCTTCCGTGGTACCACCCAAATTTATGCATAAGCATACACTTGTAATTATTGATAACGGAGTCATTTCCGACTTAAATCTCTTTAAGTAACCAAAAAGGTGAAAAAAACTAAATGTAGAGATATATCTTTCAGTCTACGGATATACTCCCTTGTGCTACTACATTATTTTAGTTTACGTCTTTTTATTGGTTCATATTCTACTGTTTAACATTACTTTTATTATATACGATTTTCATTTAAAGGGTCAACCTTTCAAATGATAAATCAAGATACTGCCAGCAATAGCAACATTTAAACTCTCTGCTTTTCCATAAATTGGAATTGTTAGGTTTTGAGTTGTTTGCGCCAATAATTGTTGCGATACACCTTCTCCTTCATTACCTAATAATAATGCAAAGTGTTCTTTCGCACTTATCTCGTGAAATGAAACAGCTTCTTCTAATGCCGTTCCGTACACTGGTCCATCAAACGAATCTATAAATGATTCTAAAGAATCAATGATAATCGGTAAATGGAACACACTACCTTGACTGGCTCTTAATACTTTGTCCTGGTATGGATCTGCAGTGCCCTTTTCTAACACAATTAAATCTATACCTGCAGCATCTGCAGTACGAATTAAAGTACCTAAGTTCCCTGGGTCTTGTATACGATCAATCAACAATACTTGCTTTGCTGTTGTTGTTTCATAATTAGGTTTTTCAATTACAGCAAAAAAACCTTGTGGTGTCACAGTTCCAGATAATGCTTCTGCAACTTTTAAATTTATTTCAAATACTTCCTCTGCATATTCAATTAAATCTGAGCTAATTCTAGAAGTATCTACTATAAATAATTGTTTTATCGTTAACTTACTTTGATAAGCTTCTTCGATAAGGTGATAGCCTTCGATAAGGGCTTGACCTGTTTTGTCTCGATCCTTTTTCTTTTTGAGTTTATTTGCATTTTTAACTTTACTATTTTGTGCGGACGTAATCATTTCCATAGCATAGCCTCTTTATTTTCATATTTTAACTTTTAAAAAGTTGTAAGATATTTGTACGTATATTTTTTATAAAGGATAACAAGAAATGTTCCTTTTCAATTAAGATGTTATTTCCTGTATAGTCTACTATATCACCTTTTTCAGGTGAAATCGTCTCTTGTAATTTGATTTTTAGCGTATGTGCTTTAGCGATATCTTTTCGGTCCATAATTTGAAAATGTATATGTGGTTCTGATGTGTTACCTGAATTACCTACTTTCGCTATATGTTGTCCGCGAAAGATTTCATCTCCTACTGATACACTTAGTGAATTAGGTTTTAAATGTGCAATTAAACTATATTCATGTTTTGCATGCTTAATTATAATATAATTACCTTGTGGATGTTTTACATTAAATTCTCCAGGTACACAATCTGGAATACCATCAACAACTTCTACAACTTCACCATTAGCTGGTGCAACAACAGTTAAGTTGTAGGCATAGTAATTAGTTAATTGATTAGGGCTACCTTGATAGCTACATTGATCCTTTAACTTCACTAAATCAATAGCATGTTTGTAACGTTTATAATGGAAATGATGATTTAATAATTCATTATCTCCGCCGGCAATAACCGTCCACGCTTCTTCAATTGGCATAGTATATTGCAGTTTGGAAAACTTTGCACTATCTTGATGTTGTATAGGTAATAATGCAAAACCAATTATTTCATTATATTTATTTAATGTAACACTAACACCCGTTGTCCTCTTGTCATCGAACCACAGATATTCGTCTTGCCTGTTTATATGTATATGTTTGTAGAATGAATTCACACTTCTTTTCTCATTATATACTTTTAGTAGCTTTTCCAATTCTAATAGCGCAGATACTTCTTGAAAATCTTCGCTAAAATGATTATATATCCAGTTGACATCACTATTCTCAATTTTTTCAATAATTTCTTGCGGATTCATTGCTTCCATTGATTTCACACAACCTATCGCTCGATATCAAATTTACATCTATATAAATAAAAAATCGCTCAAAAATTATTTAGTGAATAATTAATGAACGATATTAAAAGACTTTCATCAAGTCATTAAATTAATGAAATTATTTTGATACAACTTCTTCACCATTGTATGAACCACAGTTCTTACATACGCGGTGAGATAATTTGTATTCTCCACAATTTGGGCATTCTGTCATACCAGGTACTGAAATTTTGAAATGAGTACGACGTTTGTTTTTTCTTGTTTTAGACGTTCTTCTTTTTGGTACTGCCATGATTAATCCTCCTTATATTCAAACACTAAAATAGTTATTTTCAGATTCAATAATCTATTATACTATAGATTACAAAATTCTGCTATTGCTCTTCGTCATATAATTGTTGTAGTTTTTGAAGCCTAGGATCGATTTGCTGAGACTCAGATTCTTCTGCTTCTTTCGCATTCTCAATCGCTTGCTCTTCGTCAATAACTTCCCAACCATTACCCTCACGTAACATTTGATCACTATTATCTGCGAAAACACGCATTGGCTTTTCAATGATAACTAATTCTTCAGCAATATCCTTTAGATTTATCATGCCATCTGATGCATCATGATAATGTTCATCTTCATCGTCATCACCATACTGATTATACCCTTCTAGATCAAATACTTCTTGAGATCTGATATCTAAAGGAACTTCTACTGGAACTAACGTACGCGCACAAGCCATCGTATATGTTCCTGTAACATGCATATCTGCAATGACTTCATTTGATTTTACTGTCAATTCGCCATCAACATTTATTTCAGATAAATCTATTAAATCTAATGATTTTACTAAATGATCAAAATTCACCGTTTGATTGAATTCAAAAGGTTTATCTTGGAATTTTCTTAATTGCGTTATTGACCATTTCATATGGCTTCACCTCTAACAAGCACAAAATTTATTTTAACTTTATAGATATAAGTTGTCAAGATTTTTTCTTAACACAATTATATCTGTTACAATATCTATAATGAATTCTGAAAGGAAGAAATGCAAATGAAAAGCGTTGCACTAGTCACTGAATATAATCCTTTCCACAATGGTCACTTATACCATGCAGAGAAATCAAAGTCAATCACTGATTCTGAAATTTCTATAGCAATCATGAGTGGAAACTTTGTTATGCGAGGAGAACCTGCAATTTATAATAAATTTACTCGAACTCAGATGGCGCTACATGCTGTGGATTTAGTCGTAGAGCTTCCTGCTCATGCTTCACTATCAGCTGGAAGCTATTTTGGTGATGCCGCAGTACGCGTAGCTAATTATTTAAATGTCGACCACCTTGCATTTGGTAGCGAGTCGGGCGATATTAATGCTTTTTTAAATCTCGCTGAACAAATGCAAAAAATTGAACAAACATCAGCCTTTGCTCAAAAAATTAAAGAAGGCAAAAGCTACCCACGCATACTGAGTGAATTAATTTCAGATAACCATTTATTAACTGAACCTAATAACACTTTAGGGATTTCATATATTAAAGCCATACAAAAGCATGGCTTTAATATTAATCCAGTTACCATAAAAAGACACGCATCAAAACACCACGATAGTAAAATACAACATATGCACTTTGCAAGTGGTACATCAATCCGACAATCTCTCCAACTTGAAGATCAGGATTGGCAAAACGTAGTTCCATCTCAAATAAAACATTTATACCATTCAAATATTGTGACAACTGAGCGCACATTTAATTACTTGAAGTATGCATTATTAACTCAGAGTCCATCAAGTTTACAAAATATCTACACAATGAGTGAAGGTTTAGAACATAGGCTAAAAGATTTAATCTTACCAGCAACTTCATTCGAATCATATATGCAGTTAATCAAGACCAAACGCTATACCTATACACATTTACAGCGTGTACTGATGAATGTATTGCTAGATTACACTTATGATGACATACCAACACAAATAGACTCTGTTCGTATACTAGGAATGAATCAACGTGGCCAAAAATACTTAAAATACCTTAAACAACAATTTCCAGAACGAAATTTTGTAACACAAATCAATAAACGTAATGCCATGACATTTAAAAACGAAATTAAGAGTACGAACATCTATAATTTATTATCCAATGATACAGCTAACGACTTTAACACACACGTCATTTTTTAGCCCCACTTCTCGATTTTATCGAGATTAGTGGGGCTTTTGCTTGAGTACTCTCATGTATTCCTCTATCCACTTCTCGATTTTATCGAGATTAGTGGGGCTTATGCATGAGTACTCTCATGTATTCCTCTATCTACTTCTCGATTTTATCGAGATTAGTGGGGCTTATGCTTGAGTACTCTCATGTATTCCTCTATCCACTTCTCGATTTTATCGAGATTAGTGGGGCTTTTGCTTGAGTACTCTCATGTATTCCTCTATCCACTTCTCGATTTTATCGAGATTAGTGGGGCTTTTGCTTGAGTACTCTCATGTATTCCTCTATCCACTTCTCGATTTTATCGAGATTAGTGGGGCTTATCCATGAGGCTACTCATGTATTCCTCTATCCACTTTTCGATTTTATCGAGATTAGTGGAGCTTATGCTTGAGTACTCTCATGTATTCCTCTATCCACTTCTCGATTTTATCGAGATTAGTGGGGCTTATCCATGAGGCTACTCATGTATTCACCCTTTTATCAACTCTTCTCACAATTAAACATCAAAAAACACCAACCTTTGATGACTTCATCAAATTCGTTGGTGTCACTGTATTATCTTATTTCTTAAATTTTTCATTTAATGCCTTTTCAACATGTTCAGGCACAAAATCAGATACATTTGCTTTATATGCAGCAACTTCCTTTACCACGCTAGAACTGATAAATGAATAATTAGTGCTAGTCATCATATACATTGTTTCAACATTACTATTTAACTTTTTATTCATTGAAGTTAAGCGTAATTCATATTCAAAATCACTAACAGCTCTTAATCCTCTAATGATAGTTTGAGCACCAATTTGGTCACAAAAATCTACCAATAATCCATCAAAATGATGCACCGTCACATTATCTAAATGTTTAACTGAAGCTTCTATCAAATCTATTCGTTCTTCTACAGTAAATGTACCCGCCTTACTACTATTTCTTAACACACAAATATGCAATTCATCAAAACGATCCGCACTTCTATCAATGATATCAATGTGCCCATATGTAATCGGATCGAAACTACCTGGTATGACTGCTTTAGTTCTAGACATTTTAATCTCCCTTTTCTAATAACAAAGTGTCTGTTAAACCATAATGATATTGTTTAATCTCTCGGAATGGTTCAGTTTTTATTTTTTCATGATGATTAAACTCACAAACGATAATACCATTTTCTTTTAATAAATTAAACTTTGCAATTTGCTCTAAAGCATCATCAATCAACCCTTTTTCATATGGCGGATCTAAAAATATTACATCGAATTGGATTTCACGCTTGGCTAAGGCTTTTAATGCACGTTCTGCATTATTTTTATATACCTCAGCTTGACTTGCAATATTTAAATGGTCTAAATTGCGCTTAATCACTTTAACTGCTTTAAAATTTTGATCAACAAATATTACTTTATCCATACCGCGTGACAGTGCTTCTATACCTAAAGCACCACTACCTGCAAATAAATCTAACCCTAATCCTGAAACATCATGCAAGCTGTTAAATATCCCTTCTTTGACTTTATCCATTGTTGGTCGTGTGTTACGACCTTCGATGCTCTCTAATGGCTTGCTTTTATGTATTCCAGATATAACTCTCATTTCAACACTTCCATTCTTAAATTATATTCTTTATAATTCATAAGCAAGGAGGAACATAGCTTATGAAACAATCTTTTATTAAAATTGGTGAAGGTTTAACAGATTTATTTGAATTTAATACACTTATCGAATATAACTATGCCCGCATAGATTATATTGTTTACTTTCATACACCGACTTCCGAACACCAACGATCATCTGTAGCCATTATCATGAAACCAACAAGTGGTCGACATTTCCAAGCCATGTATATCATGATTAATGCCTTGAATTATCCATATCCAAATTCCAATAAGAAATTTGAACTAATTAATCAACAGGCTGAGCAGTACAATATAGAAATAAAGGGTGTAGATGTAAAACCACCTGAGACATTTCATGATATAGAACTATATTATAATTATTTAATTAGCGTACTAAGATTACAGCGTTGGATTCCGCCATTACAATAATGTAGCTACAAACCTATGTTTCACTGTACGCAAAGCAAATACATTAAGGCTCTTATTTATGAAAATTCATGTTGTTCCTTTTCATAATGCTTTTTTAAATATTTATAAGGAGAGCCTTCTATTTCTTTCACATACTTTAGTTTCATCAATTTAGTAACTATTTGATCTGAGTCACTTTCATTGATATACATTACAACATAACGTTGCTTTTTATTAGAACTTACGATATGACCAAATTTTCTAATTTGTCTTTCATGTTTCATATGTTTTAAATATATAATTAAACTTGTTCTAGGCACAATATTCATTTTCTTCTCACTCCATTTATTAGCCCTTTTATGATATCATTTCCTATTATTTTTATAAATAACAATTATTTTGCAGTTGAACAATCTTTTGCTATATTACTAAGTATATTTATGTACTAAGGAGGATTTGTACATGTCAAAATTTAATAAAATGTTTAAAGGATCATTCATTGGCTTAGCAGGTATAGTAGGTAGCTTGCTGTTCATTAATAAATATAAAAGAAAGCCTGAAAATTTACCGACACATCATTTCTATAGTCAAACAGCACCCTATATTCTAGCCAATCACGGTGGATCAGCTGTTAGACCTGAAAATACTAAACTCGCATTTGATAATGCAATTGCTCATAATATAGATGGATTCGCTGTTGGTGTTACCCTAACTAAAGATGATCAAGTCATCGTTTTCAATAGCACCTCATTAGATGCAACAACAAATGGCTCAGGTACAGTGAGTGAACATACGCTTAACGAAATAAAAAAATTAGATGCAGGATACTATTTTACTGATATCAACGGTCAGACACCTTATCGTAACCATAAAGACGCTACTATATTAACCTTAGCAGAATTATTAACTTATTATCCAAATGCTAAGGTAAATATTCATTTAATTAATCAATCAACACAACAACAAAACCACCTGATTTGCGAAAAAGTAAATACCATAATTAATGAATATAATTCAGATAATCGTATAGTAATCGGCAGCAATCAAGGAGAAATAATTGATTATTTCAGACACCTTAACCCGAATACAGCAATTGCTGCTAGCAAGAATGATATGATGAAGGGATTTATCCATTTTTATTTAGGTGCTGGCAATTTATTTGCTACAAAAGCACATACCTTTATTCTACCAATTGAACGAAATGGTATAAAATTTAATTCACCACGTTTTATTCACTGGTTAAATGAGCGCAATATCGTTCCTGGATATTGTCATGTTAATAATTTGGATTTGATGAATGACTTAGTCTATCATGGCGCACATACTTTAATTACTGATCGCCCAGACCTTGCAGAGCGCTTTAAACTAACTTATAAATAATCTTGGCTATTATAAAAAGTCGAAGATATAAAGTTTTCGGACAAGTAAAAAAAAGCAATTTCTATTGAAATCATATAGAAATTGCTTTTTTAATATTCATTTAGAATGATAGCATGTGGCACTATAGTAATGTTTGAATTCATATAATTTATTTTCATGGTTTGTTTGTACACTTTTATTAACCTATCGTGACATATTATTTATAGAGATATACTGAATTTTACAACGTTAGTGTATATTGAGTCATTTCTTACTCTGCATATTTAAGACACCTTGTAAATTTAATTTAATAGTGTTTACTAAATAATACGGATAGACCTTATTTTATTAAATACTTTTTAATATAAATCAACATATTAATGCAATGTATTTGGAGAGACTCCTGCGGGATCAAGACAAGCTGAAGCTGGCCCCTAGGAAAGCGAGCCAATAATACGAATAGTATAAACAAAACAGCACTCAGATAAATTGAATTCAATCATCTGAGTGCTGTTTTTCTGGGATTTGAGCCCAAACTCTTACTTTAAATATAAAATTTTACTATGTTCCGTTACATTATAACGAACAATTACAAGACCCGCCTGTTGAACAGCCACCAGAATCTTTTTGAAAGAAAGGATTTCCTGTTTCAATTTTTACATTTTCCGAGAATGAATAAGCAATTTTAACTATTACCTCATCAATCAAGTCTTGCAACGCTACTTCCTTTTGTTTGTAATCCATGACGACAGGTAACATTTCATATGCACGTTTTCGCTTTCTCGTTTCTAACATTACCTTTTGATAATCCGGATGATATTTACCAAATCTCATAATTTCATCATAATTTTGCTTCGACTTTAAGAAAGCTTGATATAAAAGATGTGCCTCATCATTATCTGACAATGCTTGTTGCGCCGCTTCATATGCTTTATAAATATGCGAATCCACTATTTTATCACTTAGCGCTTCAATATCATCCAATAACGTTAATGTCTCTTCAGTTATCATTCTTGGTCATCTCCTTTCTTCTTTTCACCTACAAAAATGAGTGTATAATAGCCTTGCATTACTTCTCCGCCCATTTCATTATACTTTGCATTCAACATTCGAGAGCGATGCGTATCAGAATTCAACCAACTGTGTATTAACGTGGGTACATCATTAAAGTCATACCCTACATTTTGACTACTATACGTAAAAGGTACTTCTTGAGCATTTAATTGATCTCTTAATGCATCTTCAGTAAATTCAGCACTATCATCTTGTCCTGTTGCTTCGTATAAATTAAACGATGCAATGTGTGCTAATTTATTATTAATTTTTAATGGTTGTGTATTCTTTAATTTGCGCATTTCATTTGTTATTTCATAAAGCGTCATCAACTGATTAGAACTTTGAGCGTATGGCGCATTACCGTGTTTACTTTTTACTTCCTTTTCTTCTTTAGAAGTAACCATTTGATATGGTTTAAATTCAGCTAAAGCATCACTATCTAAAAATCGTACCGCAACGATATGATTCGATTGTTGATCTATATAAATTTGAGCATACATATTTTTAAATTTCACTAATGACTGCGTCTTCATATCCGTATCAGATAATTCCAGTTCATATTTCTTGCCATTGGAAGTAATCGTCGGCTCTGGATTAACGCTGAACTTCTCAAACACATGTGCAGCATTATTAGTAATATGTAATGGTTCAACATTAGCCTTTTTACCTGTAGCATAAACAGATTTAATTATGCCATCTTTGGTTGTAACTAAATAATATGCTTCTTTTTCTTTAAATACGTAGTTTTTATAATTATCTTTATATGGATACACACGATCTGCTTGTCCATATTTTTCAGTCAATTTACTTAGACTTTGACCAACCCACGTCCCTACACCATCTTTGGGCATCGGATTTTCAGCAGTATTTTTACTCTTATCAAAATCCTGAGTTTGTGTTGTTTGTGTTGTTTTCGTAGTATTTTTATTGGGATTTTCTAAAACATCAAACTTTAAACGTGGTGAGTAAAATAGATAAATCAGAAAACAAATTAATACTAAAACACCAATAACTTTAATTATCAGTTTCTTCATCGCTCACCCACCTATTAGCATGTTAGGTTCATTGTACATGGAATTTCATATAACAAGCAAGATAAGACTCTGTATTTGCAAAATCTTCATATAAACGTTATACACAATTTAAATTCTGGGTATATGTGCAACAGAGGTGAAATAAAAATGACGGATATTAGAATTCATGGAGCAAAACAGAACAATCTTAAAAATATATCAGTCGATATACCAAAGCACAAAATTACCGTGTTCACTGGACGTTCTGGTTCAGGTAAATCATCTTTAGTATTTAATACCATTGCTGCAGAATCTGAACGCTTATTAAACGAGACATATTCAACATACATTCAACACCAATTAACACAATATACTAAACCGCATGTAGATTTAATAGAAAACCTACCAGTTTCTATGGTAATCAACCAAAAAAGATTAGGTGGTCATGCACGATCTACGGTCGGCACAATTTCAGATATATATGCTTCAGTAAGATTATTATGGTCGAGAATTGGTGAACCATTTGTGGGTTATTCAGACATCTTTTCTTTCAATAATCCTAAAGGAATGTGTCCTACATGTTCTGGCTTAGGTTATGTAGAAGATATAGACTTAAACGAACTCATTGATTTTAATAAATCATTAAATGAAGACGCGATACGTTTCCCATCATTTAGGCCAGACAGTTGGCGTGGTAAGCGATATTTATACTCTGGTTTATTCGATAATGATAAAAAGTTAAAAGATTACACTGAAGAAGAACTAAATACATTTTTATATACTGAACCTAAAAAATTAAAGAACCCACCTTCAAATTGGCCAAAAACAGCAAAATTCGAAGGACTTATCCATCGTTTCAGACGATCTTTTTTATTAAATGATAACTTTGAGAAAAATAAATTCAAGTCTGACATCGAACGTGTTGTATCTTCAAAATCTTGCCCTACTTGTAATGGTAAGCGATTAAATCAAAAGGTATTACAATGTAAAATCAACGAATTAGATATTGCAGACTTTACTGAGCTATCTATTGATGAGGCAATTTCATTTGTTTCTAAGTTAACATCTGATAAAGCTAAGACAATTATCGAACCATTATTAAAGCAACTGGAGTCGTTAAGTTATATTGGCTTAAATTATCTGACTTTATCGCGTGAAACTAAATCCTTATCAGGTGGAGAATCACAACGTATTAAACTTATTCGACATTTAAATAGTCCATTAACAGACTTAGTTTATATTATTGATGAACCGAGCATTGGATTACATCCAGAGGATATTAGACGCATAAATGAAATCATTATCTCTCTGAAAGATAAAGGTAATACTGTACTTGTTGTCGAACACGATCCAGACGTAATTTGTATTGCTGACCATATTATCGATTTAGGTCCTTTAGCTGGTAAGAATGGTGGGACTATTACATTTGAAGGTCCGTATCAGCAGTTACTAAACACTACTTCATCTACTGGTATCGCTTTACGTAAAAATCATAAGTTAAAACCTCAACCGCGCGAATCTCAAGACCTTATCAATTTAAATCATATAACGAAAAATAATTTGGTTGATGTTTCGGTCCAAATCCCTAAAAATGTAATGACAGTGGTTACAGGGGTTGCTGGTTCAGGTAAGAGTACATTAATTTCAACTGGATTGAAATATTTTGATTACAGTATTTTTATTGATCAAAAGCCTATACATGCATCTAGACGTTCAAATCTATTAACTTATCTAAATATTTTTGATGCTGTCAGAGAATACTTTAGTGACAAAACTGGTTTAAAGAAATCATTGTTCAGCTATAATTCTGAAGGTGCATGTCCTGAATGTCATGGTAAAGGAATAATAAAAACTGAACTAGCCTTTATGCCTGACTTCACACAAGTATGTGACGTTTGTAACGGACAACGCTATAAACCAGAAGTATTAGAAGCTAAAGTTAATGATCATTCTATTGCTGATATTTTGAATTTGACAATAGATGAAGCGCTAGCCTTCTTTGCAGAGAATATTGATATAGAGCAACCTTTACAGGCTTTGAAATCTACCGGTTTGAATTATATGACACTAGGTCAAACACTTGATACGCTATCTGGAGGTGAAATTCAACGTGTAAAATTAAGTAAATATTTGACAAAACCTGTAAAGAATCAAATATTTGTATTCGACGAACCCACTACAGGATTACACGAAGATGATATTCCAATATTATTAGACTGTTTTAATAATTTAATTGCTGAGAATAATACACTTATAATTATTGAACATAATTTAACAATGATGACACAAGCTGATTGGATAGTAGATATTGGGCCTTATGCAGGTTCTAATGGAGGACAGTGCTTGTATCAAGGATACCCAGCAGGTTTGCTTTCTGTCGAACAATCCCTAACAGCTAAGCATTTACAACGCTATATAAAATAAAAAAGAGGTGTGCCTATTGGCTCACCTCTTTAGTCTTAATATTGCCCAATATAAGACTAACAATTTCATTTATTAATAGTGTTATAAACCTAATGTTGCTTTAATCAATGATGTCGTTTCTCCACCCGGATATAAAACATAGAGTAATACATAAACTGCGACACCTGTGATTGCCGTAAAGAACCAGATAATTGATGCAATTGGTCCAATTCTTCTATGGATCTTTAACTTATCCTTTAACGCAGTAATAATCTGTACTGCACCTAAAATACCACCGATTGTAGCTAAATTAATATGGAATATTAAAAAGATAGTATAATAAAGTTTTACGGAATCTGGTCCGCCAAAAGCAGTATTACCAATAAAGATTGTTCTAGAAGCATAAATAATAAAGAATGCGAGTGCAAAAAACGCTGCACATAACATTACCTTTTTATGACTTTCTATTTCCCTTTTCCATATTTTACGCCAACCTATTGCAACAAGGATTGCACTAATAACAATAAAACTCGTACTAATTGTAGGTAAAATTGGTAAATTCATAAATTTCATCCTTATTATTAATTATTAGAACATTTGTATTAATGAGACGACAACAACAAGTACAAAGAATACCACTAAGTAATTTAGTGAATATATAAACATTTTTGTTGCCCATTTTGTTTGATCTGTGCCCTTTTTAAAACTTGTTAATCCCATGTATAACCATCCTAAATTTAATAGTGAGGCTAACACGATAAATGTAACACCTAAATTACTTAATAAAAATGGTAATGGTAATAACAATACAAGCCAGATGAACATACTTACTCTTGTTCGTTTAAAACCTTTAACTGAAGGTAACATTGGAATATTAGCTAATGAATATTCATCTTTACGTTTGATTGCTAATGCATAAAAATGAATGGGTTGCCAACAAAATACAACTAAAAATAGTGCAATTGCTGCAACACTAATATTACCCTCAATAGCAGTCCATCCAATTAAAGGAGGTACAGCACCAGGAAAACTTCCAATAACCGTATTCCAAACTGTGTGGCGTTTTGACCAAATTGAATAGAATGAGACATACCCAACTATACCTAATAATCCGATAACACCAGATGGTATATTTAAGGCAAATAATAATGCTTCCCCTATCAACATCATTCCAAAGCTAAGAATTAATAAATTTCTATTTGAAATTCTATCATTGACCGTTGGTCGTTGTTGCTTACTTGGCATGATACTATCAATATCTTGATCATAATAATTGTTCACAGCACAAGCGCCGCCCATAATAAGCGTTGAGCCAACAATCATCATTAAGATTTGTGGTATTGACGAGAGAAAGGAATGATTTGCCATCACAATTGCAAGCCATGAACCAGCAAAAGCAGGAACTAAGTTACCTTGCACAAGTCCCATTTTTATAATCTGTTGTAACTCTTTAAAGGTTACACGACTTGTATTATGCGACAAAGTTTGTTCTTTGTTCATAATCCCCCTCCTATTTTTTTCATATAATACAATGATATATTAAATTAATGCCTTTTACTACATTTATAATAATTTATTTGTGACACTTTAAAGACAATAATAAATCGTCATTTTTATGACACAACTAATTAACATTTTCTTGTTATAATAATCCTTGAGATTTATTTAACGTTAAACAAGTATGTCTTTTGGGAATATCATTTACAAACTTTTCAATCTGAATTTGTATTAACTGTGATACTAGGTTTATTATCCCAATAGTTTTATTAATAAGTGGGGTGTTAATTATTGTTTAACAAGAAAAACCTGAAATGGTTATCTATACTAGCAACATTAATCATGACATGGGTACAACTTGGTGGCGCTCTTGTTACTAAGACCGGATCGGAAGACGGTTGTGGTTCAGATTGGCCATTGTGTCACGGTGCATTACTTCCGCAAAATTTACCTATACAAACGATTATTGAATTAAGTCATCGTGCCGTTTCAGGATTATCATTAATTATTGTTTTATGGTTAGTCATTGTTGCCTGGAAACATATCAGTTACATCAAAGAAGTTAAACCACTTTGTATCATTAGTGTTGGTTTCCTACTTCTTCAAGCTTTGATTGGTGCAGCAGCAGTTATGTGGCAGCAAAATGCATACGTACTCGCATTGCATTTCGGTATTTCACTCGTTTCGTTCTCATCAGTATTTGTATTAACATTGATTATTTTCGAAGTCGATCGCAAATACGAAGCTGATGAATTATTTATCAGAAAACCATTAAGAATATATACATGGTTGATGATGTTAATCGTATACTTAACAATTTATACAGGTGCATTAGTTAGACATAAAAAGGCCAGCCTAGCATATGGTCAATGGCCATTACCATTTAATGATTTAATGCCACACACAGTACAAGATTGGGTAAACTTTACTCATAGAGGCATGGCATTTATCGCATTTATTTGGATAATGTTGACATTCATTCATGCAGTTAATAATTATAGACATAATAGAACCATTAGATATGGTTATACAGCAGCGTTCATCCTTGTATTATTACAAGTCACGACTGGTGCTTTATCTATAATCACACATGTAAACTTATTTATTGCACTGCTACATGCATTATTTATTACATTATTATTCGGCTTAATTGCTTACTTTGTAATACTCATGCTACGCACAATTCGTAGCGGCGGATAAGTTAACGGGTTCATTAAGAAATATACTTAAGTCAAAACCTTAACACATCTTTTATTTAAATTAATAGAATGACGCGTGAACTTTACGATGATAACTTTTATTAACAAGAAACGTCAATTCCTAATGAAATAATAATAGGAATTGACGTTTCTTCTTTTGTTAAATTTTCTACTGTTTCATTAATATAAAGCATTATAACCATCATATTTATCTAGAACACTAAATAAACGCTTTGATTTATAGAAACATTTCTGAATCTATAAATCAAAGCGTTGTGTTGTTTATTTAATCAATAGCTAGGACAATAACCGACCTAATCTACTGGTTCTTTTTCAATTTCTATTAATAAATCACCTGTCTCAATGGCTTCACCACTTTGCACAGTAACTTTCTTAATGACACCATCAAATGGCGCTTGTATTGTTGTTTCCATCTTCATTGCTTCAGTTATCAATAATGCTTGCCCACTTGTGACATTTTCACCTTCTGCAATCTTCACTTCTGTAACTGAACCTGGCATCTGAGCCCCAATATGATTAGGATTCAATTTATCAGCTTTTGGTTTCACACTTGCATTAGCTTTTACATTTTCATCTTGTATAAAGATACGACGAGCTTGACCATTCATATCATAGAATATAGTACGTACACCTTTTTCATCCGGTTCAGTAATAGTCTTTAATGTAATAATAAGTCGCTTACCAGTATCAATTTCGATTTCAACAGTTTCATTAGAACGCATACCAAAGAAGAAGGTTGGTGTATCTAATAATGAAACATTTCCGAATTGTTCTTGTGTCGCAATAAACTGTTCATAAACTTTAGGATATAAAACATAACTTATAATATCCTGTTCAGTAACTTCACTCTGTTGTTTCTCTTCTAATTCTTTTCTTACAGCTTCAAAATCAACAGGTTCTAAATATTCCCCTGGACGGTCTGTTAAAGCAGTTTGTCCTTTTAGGATAACTTGTTGTAGATCTTTATTAAATCCATTAACCGGTTGTCCGATATCACCTTTAAAGAAGGATACTACAGATTCAGGAAAATCTAGTTTATGTCCATCTTTAATTACTGCTTCCTCATCTAAATCATTTTGAACCATATACAATGCCATATCGCCGACAATTTTAGAAGATGGTGTTACCTTCACCAAATCGCCAAATAAGAAATTCACTCGACGATACATGTCTTTAACTTCATTAAAGCGATTACCTAATCCTAGACTTTTCGCTTGTTGTCTAAGGTTTGAATATTGACCACCTGGCATTTCATGTTTATAGATTTCAGTGTTTGGTGACTTAATATCACTTTCAAAATCGCTGTAATATTGACGTACTGTACCCCAATAATGTGATAATTCTTCCATTCCTTCGATATCAGCACGTAGATTTCTATCAAAACCGTTTAATGCATAATATAATGCATTTCCACTAGGTTGACTCGTTAAACCACTCATTGATGCTACAGCTGTATCTATTACATCCACGCCAGCATCGATTGCTTCTTTATAAATCATCAAGCCATTACCACTAGTATCATGCGTGTGCAAATGAATCGGTAAGTTAACTGCAGATTTCAATTCTCCAACTAATTCATATGCTGCTTTTGGTTTCAATAACCCTGCCATATCTTTAATTGCCAAGATATGGAATCCTTCACGTTCCAATGTTTTCGCCATATTCACATAATATTCTAATGTATAGAGATCAGAGCGTTCAGGGTTTAAGATATCTCCAGTGTAACAAATTGTACCTTCTGATATTTTACCAGCTTCTTGCACCGCTTCATTTGCTACTTTCATTTGATCAACCCAGTTCAATGAGTCAAAAATTCTAAATACATCTACACCAGCATCTGCACTTTCAGCAACGAATTTTTTAATTACATTATCTGGGTAATTCTTATAACCTACCGCATTTGAAGCGCGTAATAACATTTGGAATAAAACGTTTGGAATTGCCTTTCTGAGACGTTCTAAACGTTCCCAAGGGTTTTCCTTAAGGAAATTATATGCAACATCAAACGTAGCACCACCCCATAATTCTAATGAAAAGTTATCCTTCATTACTTGAGCTGTTTTTGATGCAATATTCATCATGTCTTTCGTACGTACTCTTGTTGCCAGTAATGATTGATGTGCATCTCTAAATGTAGTATCTGTAATTAATACATCTTCTTGTTGTTTCAACCAATCAGCAACTGCTTTAGGCCCTTTTTCATCAAGTAATTGCTTTGTACCTTGAAGCTGTTCGATTTCTTTCTTTGCCACTTTTGGTATTGGTGATGTTTCATAAATCGGTTTCGGACGCTTTTCAACATTTGGAAAACCATTAATAGAAACATTGCCAATATACTCTAGTGTTTTTGTTCCACGGTCAAGCGTTGGTTGAATATCAAACAATTCAGGTGTATTCTCTATATATTTTGTTGTGTAATCGCCTGTTTTAAATTGAGGATGTCTCATCACATTTATTAAAAATGGAATATTGGTTTTAACACCACGAATTCTCATTTCTTGTAGTGAACGGTCCATCTTTTCATCAGCTTGCTTAAACGACATAGCATGTGTAGATAATTTAACCAGTAATGAGTCATAATATGGTGAAATTTCTGCACCTTGGAAGCCATCACCAGCATCAAGTCTAACGCCAAAACCGCCACTTGAACGATAAGCACTAATTCTTCCTGTATCTGGCATAAAGTCGTTCGTAGGATCTTCAGTAGTGATACGACATTGAATTGCATAACCTAACGTGACAATATCCTTTTGCTCAGGCATATTGATTTCTTCATCAAATAAACTTTCTCCATCAGCTACAAGTATTTGTGTCTTAACAATATCTACACCTGTAATCATTTCTGTAATTGTATGCTCTACCTGAACACGAGGATTCACTTCGATAAAGTAAAAATCTTCACCAGACACTAGGAATTCAACTGTCCCAGCATTAACGTATTCGATATGTTTCATAAGTTGTATCGCTGTATCACAAATACGTTCTCTTAGTTCATCAGATAGTGCTACAGACGGTGCTACCTCAACTACCTTTTGATGACGACGTTGGACAGAACAATCACGTTCATATAAATGAACAATATTCCCATGTTCATCACCAATAACCTGTACTTCAATATGCTTAGGATTATCGATATATTTTTCAATATATACTTCGCTATTCCCAAATGATTTCTCTGCTTCAGATTTAGCACGGTTAAAACCATCTTCTAGTTCTTCACTTGTACGCACAATACGCATACCTTTACCGCCACCGCCACTTGTTGCTTTAATCATTAGTGGGAAACCAGCAGTTTCAGCAAATGCTACAGCAGCTTCATAACTTTCAATTGGTCCATCTGTACCAGGAATTACCCTTAAGTCTGCCTTAATTGCTGTTTCTCTAGCTTTGACTTTATCACCAAACATATCTAAATGTGATACATGTGGTCCAATAAATTTAATGCCTTCTTCGGCACATCTACGCGCAAATGTTTCATTCTCACTTAAAAAACCATACCCCGGATGAATCGCATCCACTTCAGCACGCTTTGCAACTTCAATAATTCTCTCTATATTCAAATATGAATCTGCAGGCCCTAAATCTTCACCCACTAAATAGGATTCATCAGCTTTATATCTATGTAAAGACCCCTTATCTTCATTAGAATAAATAGCAACTGTTTTAATATCTAATTCGGTTGCCGCCCTAAAAATTCTAATCGCAATTTCCCCACGATTGGCCACCATAAGTTTGTTTATATTTTTCAAAACTTGGTCCCCCTTAAAAGTTTGAATTTTCTAAAAAGTTTGATATTGAATACATTATAGCAAAATACGAACAATGTAAACAGTAAAAAAATCTCACACTTTTTGTTGAATATGACAATTGAAATACCATTAAAGTTGTTTACACTAGTAATAAAATTAACTTTGATTGAGTGGTAAACATTGTTTTAAAGCTATTTCTAGCTTATTGTATCATAACTGACAGATAATAAAAAGTTATATATTATGATAAGTTTTTGTTATCGTTTATAGTCAACGTTCTAACTTTTTCGAAATTTATATGATAATATAAAAAAATAAGCAAACGTTTTCAATGTCTAAACATTGAAATGTTTGCTTATTTTTGTCGTATCAAATCATTTATTAAAGCGATTAAATTTTCTAGGAACTTCTACGTTTTTTTGTTGTTTTCTTGCTTGCTTTCTACGATATTCTTCTATTTTAATTTGTTTCGCAGTGATTAATAATAATCCCATAGCAATACTTAAACTAATCATTGAAGAACCACCAAAACTGATAAACGGCAATGGAACACCTGTTAGTGGGATTGTCCCAGAAATACCGCCCAAGTTTACAAAGGTTTGACTTCCTATATAACTTGCAATACCGACACAAACTAATTTATAGAAGAACGAAGGTGTTTTATTTGCTAGTTGGAAGGCCCTGTATACGATAAAGAATAATAGGCAGATGACAAACAAACCACCGATAAGTCCTAATTCTTCACAAATAATTGAAAAGATAAAATCTGTGTGTGGTTCAGGTAAATAACCTAATTTCATAATACTATTACCTAAGCCCCTACCAAAAAGACCACCATTACCTATTGCAATTAATGAGTTTGAAATATGATAACCTGTTCCAGATTCTTTACTAAATGGATTTGCTAATGTACTAAAACGTGCAGTCAAGTAATCAGGTACTAGACCTAATAATAAGAATAACCCACCAATGATAACGATCCCGGTTAATACTATCAAACCATATTTAATAGACTTTTCTACACCAATACCGGCATAAAATAAAATTGAAAAGAAAATAACTAATATAAGTAATGTTTGACCAACATCTCGTTGTAAAAATACGAGCCCAATACAAAATGATGCTAAAATAATTGGCGACATTAAAATTCTTGGCTCTTTAAACACTTGCGGTCGTTTCTTCTCAATCATATAAGGTATGTACAATATAATCGCAATCTTCAATAACTCTGATGCTTGCAAATTCATAAATCCTAAGTTAATCCAACTTTTAGAACCATTGATATTACTACCAATAACTAAGGTTGCACATAATAATAGAATGATGCCTCCCATCATCCATTGTTGAAACTTTGTCTTTTCCAAAAATTTCACGTTCATAAAGAAAGCCATAAAAAAGACGAGTATCAAACTCATAATGACATACATCAATTGTCTAGTATAAAAATATGTCCCTGATACAGAAACACCACCAGTTAAGGTCCCTTTTGTTGCAGCTACCATGCTGGCACTATAAACCATAACCAATCCAATAAGACACAGTAATAAATATGTAATTACTAGTGGATAGTCGATATATTTAGCGTTTTTGCCTATATATCGAAAAAATTGCTTTATGTTATTCATTTGACATATCATCCAATTCTAATTTTTAATATCTTATTTTTAAATTTGCAGATTGCATTTTTATTTATTACTTTTTCTTTAAATTTAGTATCTCTATAGCACTATTTAAATTTTATTGTAGTAAGAAAGTGCGCTTTTTACATTATATCAAACATTGTCATAATTTCTCGAATAAATATATCATAAATTATAACTTTTTAATGCTTCGATTTCTAATAATTTCAGAAATAACAAAAGTGACTGCGAAGCAATCAATTATAAATTGATGTTCCAGTCACTTTGCCTGTACTTTATGTAGCTTTAATATTACTACAAAAAAATATTTATTTTAGATCTGGACTTACGCCATACCAGTTTTGAATATTACAAATTAAACATTCGTAAATGCATCATGCAATTTAGAAAGTTCTTTTTCTAATCGAAGCATTAATCCTTTGCCCGCTTCACTGTCAACTAAACCAAGTTCAACAGCGAAATCTACTTCTTTTTGTAATCCAAACATCTGAGTATCGAGTACTTCTTCATACAATGGGCATTGTGGTAATGTAAGATTGTCCATTTGTACTTTAATAAGTTGGAGAATCCTATCAGCATCTTTATTCAACTGGTCATATGCCGCATTATTTAAATCCTGACTCTTTACCATGACATACTCCCCCTATCAATTGTAACTTTATAAATAAAAGTGTATCTTACTGAATAGTAAAAAGCAAGAGTATTCAGTAATATACTAAATACGCTTATGTGTGATAAAATTATATTTAAAGTTAATTTTACATTCACAATAACTAGAGCATACTTCATAAATTGCCTTCTGCTCTAAAGTAAGCGTTTTAATTCACTAGCTTATTTTAGTTAAAGGTAATGAGCTAATGTAATAATGATAATTTTTCGTCACAAAATATTCATTTATTATCGTTGAGTCAATATTACTCAATTTTAGAACTTAATGATTCAAATGATACATTTAATATTATTAATACATAGAATAGTTCAATAGTTATTGTCGAGATTTATCAATAGGAGTGGGATTATGATTCAAATTAAGGGAGCAGTAAATTTTCAAATCACATTAGATAGTACAACTTGGATCTTTGATGACCGTAAAGTACAACTCGAAGACTTGGAAAATGGCGTTTTTGATGGTACCAAACCCATCGCTTTTGAAGACAATAGAGAATGGAATCGTGCCATATTAGAAGGTCAAACCAATCCACCGACACTGAACTCTGAGATTAAATATAAAAAAAGAGCAGTTCTTGAAGGTTCATTTGTCATTAATATGACACCATTTTTCAAAAATGCAGAAATTCAAGAAGGTGCACAACTCATTCGTCTTTCTAATAGCGACCAATCGATTGATGTACCAATTGATTTATTACCATATTTATTCTTCCAATTTTCAAAGGATGGAAAACGTTTATATGATGATAATGCTGTTGATAGCTTTGTATATATTCCAGATCAAGGTTACGATTATCAATTCGAGCATGTTACCCATATTGAGGTGATTTAAATTTGAAACAAGTTCAATGTATCATTTGTGATACGAAGGTTTTTATAGATGAAAACACACTAGAAGCAAAGAGATTAAGAAATGATCCAATGCATACCTTTATGTGTGACGAATGTAAAAGTAGATTAGACACACCTAAACAACGCAACCAAACCTATACATTTAATCATTTAGCTAAAGATTAGTCATCACAAAATCCGAGTTATATGTTAGTAATGTAGTTAGCCTATTCATGTGATAATTTAGGCAATGCACATTAACTGATATATGACTCTTTTTTTTATAATAAGTTAATAGTCGATTTATCAATTTGATGAATGATGAACTTTAAAACTGTTTTGTTATATGCATGTTGCAGTATAAAACTTAGTTAAATTTTTATT
>NZ_JBICNX010000139.1:0-1228 GCF_043107035.1 Staphylococcus sp. 231237_7MaSpsaltlick | reverse complement strand
CCATCATATCTTGCACATATTGGCTTCTTGGATGTACTTGAGGCGTACCATCGTATAACCATGGTTTCCTTTCTCTCTTTTGTTTTTCTTCTAAAAGCAATATGTGCAATTTCTTGTTATGTTCTACGCAAGTTACTTTTCGCTTTTGTTCATTTTCTCTAAACTCTTTTATCTTCATACCAACTGGTACATTTACTGATTCATATAATGACCAACCTAACTCAATTCTTCTGCATAATAGCGCCATAGATACTTTATTTTTCTGAAGATGTATTTTCATTTCTTTAGTTAAAGGATATTCCTTACCTTTTACTTTGAATTGATGCATTAGCATTTCTCCTCTACGTTTGCTATTCCTAAAACTGTAGCGTCTGTATAATCATTTTCATGTTTAAATAAGTTATCTGCTATTCGATCTATGAAGTTTTGTCTAGATTCATGTCTACATTGTTTTGCTTTTATTCGCTTTTCAAACTCCACTGTATATCTAAGCGTTACTGTTTCTTCAGACAATGTAATCACCTACTATATGTACTCAAACATACATGTTTGATATTCTTTTGTTAATTTGTCATCTTGAATAAATGTGTTTAACTCATCTTCCGTAAGTTTCCAATGTTTCCCTGAGTAGAAAGTTCGTTCAACACCCGTAAGTTCATATAGCCCATTAGGATATAAGCTCACATGAAACATTAATTTTCCGTTTCCATCATACAAGCCGAACTGCTTCATTTGAATTCACCTCATAATCGTAAATACCATTTCTTGTTTCTCTTTCTAATTTCTTTTGAATTAATAAAGTATCTAACTTATAAACATCATCAGCAGCATAATCAATTAATTTTTGTACATATGCATCCGACAAACCTGGGACATTTAAATAAGCTCTGACATAAGCTTTTGTAATCATCGAATCACCTTCAAGTTTTTCAATCTATAATCCATACCGTTCATTTCAAGTACAGTTGCATTTTTTATCATTCTGCTAAATATTCGTTCTGAATCTAGACCATTCGTCATTTCTTCTAGCCTTAAATTCGTGGTTATAATATTATGCTTATCTACACGACTTTCTAGAATTTGGAAAAGTTTCCCCATTCCGTAGTCATTAAGCTTAATTCCATAATCATCAATCACCATTAGGTCAACGCTTTTTATTATTTTTAGAAGTTCTGATTCGTGCTCACTAGCACTATTGCTATATGTGCTTCTGAACATCGAGATAGCA
>NZ_JBICNX010000138.1:0-1231 GCF_043107035.1 Staphylococcus sp. 231237_7MaSpsaltlick | reverse complement strand
TACATTTCTCTTACATCTAATTCTTTGCTTTGGCTCATTTTTCATCCTCCTAAAAATATAGTTTTTTTTATTATTTTTGTAAATTTTAAGGTAAATATAATAGCGGTGTTTTTTACCGCCAATTTCAATTCTCAGGGACTAAATAAATTTTATCTAACATAGTTAAATAACTTTTCTACTTAAATACAAGTAGTGATTTTCAATATTGATCACTCCTTAATTAAATTGTTTCTTTAATTTTAACGTACACAAACGCACGTTTCAAGTATTTTGTGTTGTTTTTTATTATTTTTGTAAATTAATATATAAAAAAAGAAGCGCTAGGGCTTCTTTTTTGGGAGTTTATCATAGTTGAAAGTACTTATATATGGATTATTATGAGTTTCTTTATCAAAAATGATATTTGCTTGATTATCTTTTAATTTTACCAATATTTTATGCTGATTACTTTGTAATCCAGAGTATCTATCATCACCAATCTTCTTAGTTTTTATTTGCTTATCAAAAAAAGGGTCAATTGTTTTCTTTAATTCTTTTTCATACTCATCGCCTATATTCTTAGAAATACTCCACAAAGGGTAAGACAGCGAACCATAAGACATATTTAAACTTTCTTTAATAGGATTTTTATTTTTAATAACCGTTTCAATATTTAATTTGTGACTTTCTGGTGATTTATAAGACATTTCATCTACATTATCTATTCGTTCAATAAACTTCTCGTCATTTTTCCCATCTCGTTTTGCTTGAATGGCTAATAAATTTTCATTTGATCTAAACGTTTCCTTACTTTCTTCAAATTTTTCTTTGTCTTCTTTCTTAGCTAACTTTAATAAATCATCGTCTTCTTTATCATTTATACCTTTTAGCCTAAGATTACTATTTACTTTGTAATATCTAATATTTCCATCTTTAACGTGAGCAATCTGATTTATCTTTTCATTTTCTTTTATACCTTTATTTTTACTATCAGTTATAAGAAGTATATGTTCACCCTTAGATATAGTTTTCCCAAATTCTGCAGGTTTTCTTTCTTCATGCCCACAAGCTCCTAATAATAAAGACGTACTAAGAATTACACCGACTAATATTTTCATATTTCCCCATCCTCATTAGTTTTTTAAATATTATTCAATTGGTTCATTATAGTCTTCTGCCATATTATGTACTTTCATTTTAATCCGTTGGTTATTACTTAATGCATTAAATTCCTGTTTATTTACATATATAC
>NZ_JBICNX010000137.1:0-1258 GCF_043107035.1 Staphylococcus sp. 231237_7MaSpsaltlick | reverse complement strand
ACCAAAGGGGAGTGGTAATATTTCACTTAAGCTAGTTAGTTAATTTAAAAAACAAACCAACTAGCAAAGGGGGAATTCAATGGATAAAATTTCGGGTACGCAGGATAGTTCTTATGCTGACGAAAGCCAAGTTAATGGTTCAACTAAGTTACGCACTTCTGAAAAAGTTGTATTTGGGGTAGGGGATTTTGGTGCTAATTACAGTTGGACTTTTATTGCATCATTTATCATTATTTATATGACAGATGTAGTAGGTATAGCAGGCTCAGTTATTGGAACTATTATACTTTTTTGTCGTTTTGCAGATGGTTTTTCAGACATTTTTATGGGCAGTATTATAGATAATACAAACACTAAAATGGGTAAAGCCAAGCCTTGGGTCTTTTGGACAGCGCCTGTATTGGGCGTTTTAACATTCATGTTATTTAATGTGCCAACGTCGTTTAGTTATACAGGTCAAATTGCATATATTTTTATCGTATATTTTTTGATTTCAGTTATTTTTTATACAGCAAATAATGTTGCTTATTCATCATTAGTATCATTTATGTCTAAAGATGAAAAAGATAGAATTTCACTAGGAAGTATACGCTTCATATTTTCTAATATCAGTGTGTTATGTATAACAACTTTCACAGTCTATTTTGTAACAAGTTTTGGCGATAATCAGCAAGGTTGGACATATACTTCAGCTATATACGCGTTGTTATGTGCAATCCCATTAATGATTACAGGTTATTTTGTAAAAGAAAGAAATGTGGCCGAAAAGCAATATCGTGAAGTTAAAAAAACAAAGCGTATTCCATTTAGTTTAATTATTAAATCTTTAATAACTGAAAAATATTTCCTGATCACAATAGTCTTATATTTATTGTGGTATTTGAGACAAACGGATAATAGTATGAGAATCTATTACGCAACGTACATTTTTAATGACGCAAATGTAATGGCAATTATGAGTATAGCGACACTATTACCTACCATTTTAGGATTATTAGTAGCACCTCAATTTGCCGAAAAAATAGGCATCAAAAATAGTATTATCATCGGATTAATTATATCTATTATTTCGTATATTATGATGGGCATATTCTCAGAGAACTTAATACTTTTAGTCGTTGGATTAATTATTCATGGGATAGGATTAGTACCTTTTACAGCAGCATTAAGCGGTATTGTCGCAGATGTTGGAGATATCATTTATTGGAAGACGGGCGTACCAGTACAAGGCTCAATATTCAGTTTAGCAAGTGCTGGC
>NZ_JBICNX010000136.1:0-1264 GCF_043107035.1 Staphylococcus sp. 231237_7MaSpsaltlick | reverse complement strand
TTGTATACTTTTCATTTCTATCTCTCCCTTGCTGATACATTATTTATGATGATTACAATTTTCTAATAGTTTAGTAATAAGAAGCGGTATGACCCGCTTCGTTTTTATATAATTTTAATAAAATGTGTTTTCTAAAGTCTGCAATTCATCAATACTCATACCAATTTCTCTATTGATGTATTTTTCTATTTCTATTTCCTTTATCTCTGTTAATTCTTTTGTTGTAAAAATCATCGTATTTAATTCAACGACAACACCCATTAATTCATTATCACACTCATATTTAAAATCAATGGTTTTATATTCTCTGAGTATCTCTAACTTGTCAGCTACCATACTTTTAAATCGGTCTATTTTCTCTAACTTATTCATATTAGTTTTAAAGGGCATTTGAATAACCTCCTATGTTAATTTATGTTGATTCTAAGTAATATAGAAATGTTTTACAGTGTAATAAACAATCGGCCTAACTCAGTTATAGGAGCTGTCATTCGCTATAACCCCCTTGTTATTGTTTACCACTTATACATTAGTATGAAGAAAGCCCTTTGTAAGAGCTTTCGTCTATAAACATACTTTAATGTATTTCGGCATCTTTGATGTTAGATCAAGTGGGCGATTACTTTTATAATCTTCTACTCGATATTTGCCATTTACTCTGAAAATCGTATGGCGACCATTTGTGATTTTAATGAAGTTAGCACCCTCATCAAACGCTTGCTTAACATTGATATTTTTTAGTTCTTGTTTTGTGATAAACATCTTTAACAGCTCCTTTGATTTGTTAATTTCATTATATCGTACATTAGTGTACGTTTCAAGTGTTTTGTAGTATTTTTTATTACTTTTGTAAATATTTTTGTATTAAAAAAGCGCCACACATTTCTGTTATGACGCTTCTCTAATATGCTTTCTATTTATTTAGCATTTTTCATTTTGAATTTGGATTAAGCCGTACACAAAAGGGAGGATCACTTTATGAAAGGGCGTGAATTTGCGACGTGAGTATAGCGAGCAAGTTCACGCCCTCTATGTGGTCGAAGCTCCGACGCCCAGCCTAAGCGAGGAGGGTCGACCACATTTGAAGCGGGTTAATACAACAATTTATAATCCGCTTCATTTACTAGACTACCTATAACTCTATATTCATCTTCTTTCGTTTCTTTAATATTGATTTCGTCATCCCAATCTACGTTATCAACCAATATCATATGTTCCTTAATAGCTGATTCCAAAGATGCTTTATTATCATACACTCCTATAA
>NZ_JBICNX010000135.1:0-1280 GCF_043107035.1 Staphylococcus sp. 231237_7MaSpsaltlick | reverse complement strand
AGTACCAGGGTTTAATGCAATTTATAACGGTATTTTATCTAGAGATACAAAATCAATTGCTGATTTTTGGGAATGTGCTACTGCATATTTAGGTAAAAAAGCGCCTAAACGTGAAGATATTGAAGATGCATTGATGAAAGTTATTGAAGAAAAAGATGACACTATCGAACTGTTACAAGGTGCGTTGGACATGATGAATAATAGTGGTTTTTTCAAGCAGAAATCACGTGCTTATTGGTCACAAATGAATCAATCTATACCGATGGTCAAAGAAGAAGAAAAAGAGTCGACGAAACACGGAATCGAAATGTTGAAAAACAGCTACAAAGAAATCATGGGAGAACTACCTTACTAAATTATTCAGAGGTAAGACAACTGACAAGCCAATATATAGGTTATCTTTCGGAAGATGAACTTATGAATTTGGTTCCACATATATGGAATGATTGGATTATCGGGAGACGTCAGGCTCTGATAGATCAAAAAGAAACCATGCTATTTATGGCGCAAGCAAATGGCATGATCCAAGCTGGTAAAAGATTAACTAAACTACAAAATCAACTTGAACGTGAAAGGTACATTGTTCGAGGCGAAGAGGACAAATATGAGTTAAAACGTAAGCAAAAACTTGCTCAAAATAAACGGGAAAGAGCAAGAGCTATGAGAGGGACAAGTAAACTTGTAAGTTCATTGAAAAATAGAAATACAAGTCACAAAGGAGGGTGAAAATGGAAAGTAATTTTGTGGCTAAAATATATGCAGTTATTAGAAACTTTGAGCGTAATATCAGAAAAGCACAACGATTGGCAAAAACTTCAGTACCTAATGAAATAAATGTAGATGTTACTGCTGATTTAAGAAAGCTACAAAAAAAGTTAACTAGAGCTAAAGGGATACTTACTACCATCCCTCCTCGAAAAGAAATAGACATAGACGCAAAAGTGAAAAAAGCTCAATACAACATAAAAAAGGTAACTCAAAATTTATATAGATTATCTAACAATAGAAATATTAATGTTGACGCACATATTACAAAGGCATTGATTAAATTAAAAAAAGTTACACAATCTTTGAGGATAATGCCCAAAAAGAAAACAATAAAAATTGATGCTGATACTACGTCTGCTTTCAAATTACAACGATTGTTTCGAAATGTTGAAACACAAGTTAATCATTTCAAAAATAATGTAGATAGATTAGCAGGAGATATCAAGTCATTTGGTATTGTTTTTTCACAAACTTTTAAAGGGATAATGTTAACGTCAATACAAGCATTAATA
>NZ_JBICNX010000134.1:0-1324 GCF_043107035.1 Staphylococcus sp. 231237_7MaSpsaltlick | reverse complement strand
ATCATATAGATTTACCAGACGAATCGATTGTGAAAATAGCTATTTTAGTTACCCTGAGTGATGACTACTTAGCAGACAAATCGGAACGTAAAATTAATCGTGTTTGGGATATTTTTGCTAAAAGCTTTGGAAAATCTAAAGATGATTACCAGTCTGTTGAAGTTACTGAAATATTGCAGGATGAAGACCCTTTTAAAGAAAAACAAAATGTTTTTGCTATTGATTTAACATCATTTGGCAAAATTGAACCTAAAAAGGAAAAAGATTTAGATTTTGGTTTAAGGCTTTTGCAAAACAACCAAAACATATTGTTAATAGATGATTCAATGCAAGATAAACAAAATGTTAAAAACTTAGGCAGTGGTATTGAATTTAATGAAGTTGAAGAGTATCTAGACGATGCTTACAAATATATAAAGAGCTTGGCAGAAACAAAGAGATTTGAAGTATTGCGTGACCAAAAAGACGAAAATTATAATCAAAGAAAATTGGAAGAAGAAGAGGCAAATACTGAGAAAGAAAATCACGTTGTATCTGCACAAGAGATTATTGAAAAAGAGGAAGGTGAAACTACACAAGATAATGATAGCGACACTATACAAGTGAATAGCGAAGAGTTGCAACCTATATCTAACTCTGAAAATGATAATGTAATTACCAATACAAGTGACTATCCAGAAGAAGATTCAGAAACGGAAGAGCTTGAATACGAGGAAGAGCCAGAATATTACAATGAATATGATTTAGAAAATCTCAAGCAAAAATTATTAGACAATCTAGATTATTATATTCCTCAATATAATCTAGAAGAGTTAGATAATGAAAATGAAGAGTTAGAATTAGAAAGTGAAGATTATCAAAGACTACACCAAGCTACACTTAACGCGTTAAATAATAAAACTGAACAAGCTAATAAAAAATTAGATGTTTTAAGAAATAAAGCAATCAATAATTTGTATAGAGAGCTAACTGGTGATTTAGCAAAACGCTATTTTGAAATTGAGGCGTTATATAATTACACAGTTGAAGGTAGTGAGTTTAATAACATATACCAACAGTTAAATAATAATTTGAGTGAAGCACAAAAGAATATTAATATTCAAGCTGATGAAAAAGAAAAAATTAAAAAACAAAAACATGAAAAAGACAAAGAGATATATCTTAACAACTTATTAAAAAAAGAATCAGCAAGATATGATGAAGAGAACTTTCCAAAAATCAAAGAAGAAGTTGAGAATTTTAAACAGACTTCTAATGATGATGTTGATAATAGATATGAGGAACAGATGGATTTATTACGAGAAGACATTGATCGTACTGTAAC
>NZ_JBICNX010000133.1:0-1326 GCF_043107035.1 Staphylococcus sp. 231237_7MaSpsaltlick | reverse complement strand
AGATATATATTTTAGAAGTATTGAAACGGCTAAAAGCCATATTGATAATTATTTAGAGAATAAATATGAGCTTGATTTGAACCAAATAGCAATTAAAGAAGACGGTGTTTATAGCATAGATGATGATAGGCTACAAGAAAGTGAAAAAGTTTTCTTTGAAGAAGTTATGAAGGCTATTAAATATGATATAGAACAAGTAAAAGCTATTGAGAAGCAAAAAGATAGTGAAAATTATCTGAAGTATTGTTTATTGTTTAAATAATGCTAAAGGGCTGAAAATATGGTAAATGAAAACCAGGAGTTTAAACGATCAGAAAAGGCTGAAAACAAGCAAAGCAAGCTGAAAATAATATCTGTAATTGTGATTATTTTATTATTACTGTGCATTATAGGGGCAATTATATATTTTATTTTATCGAATAATGCAAAAGCGCAACTAGATGATTTTGAAGAAGCTGTTCAATCTAAAGACTATAAAGCAGTATCTAAAACATTAACTTCTAAAGATGTTAAAGTTACTCATGCAGAAGCTAAACAATTTGTAGATTACATGGCCAAGAAAGACAACCGTAACAAATTCAAAAAAGAAATGAACAACATTAAAAGCAATATTAAAAATAGTGAAAGTAATACGGTTGATTTTGGCTATATAACAGACAAGCAGGAACGAAAGTTGATAGAAATAACTATGAATGGGAACAAGTTTATATTTATTGATAGGTTGGCTTTTAAACCTATATTTCATGATGTATATATAGAAAATAATTCATATTCAAATGCTAAGTATGAATTTAATAATGTTGAAGATAAACAGCAAATTATTACAGCGCCTAAAAATAAAACAACAAATATTGGTAAGTTTTTTGTAGGTAAATATGATATAGAAGCCCAAAAAATTTATGATGATGATAATTCATTGATTAAAGGCAAGGTTAAGGGCAATATTCGATTTGATACAGATAATCTAAATAGTGATAAAAAAATCATTGCACATGCTAGTTTTAAGGACGCAAATTTTAAAGCAAATTTAATTAACAATGAAAAAGTAGATGACTATATTAAGCTTTATATCAATGATAAGCCTATTGAGTATGAAAAAAATAAAGTGTACGGTGCATATCCAGTAAATAAACCTTTAAAGGTTTATGCTAAAGGTAAAATAAGCGATAAAGAATTTAAAACTAATACAGTAACTTTAAATAGCGATCAGGGGGCAAAACCTCAAAAAATAAATTTGAAATTCAATGAAGATAATATTAATAATTATTTAAAAAGTATCAAAGATATTGAACTAGGCGCTAAGTCGTTTATGGAAGACTATACTAA
>NZ_JBICNX010000132.1:0-1327 GCF_043107035.1 Staphylococcus sp. 231237_7MaSpsaltlick | reverse complement strand
AGAATGACTAATGAGCAAAATACTTTATTGGATTATCTATTAGAACAGGAAGAAGCTGCTATTCAAGGGGCAGCAGGAACAGGGAAAACGATGTTAGCAGTAGAAAAGGCAAAAAGAATTTCTGAAAAAGATAACGTGGTATTTCTATGTTTTAATAGATTTTTAGTTGAATTTTTAAGAAATCAATATAGTGAAGAATTGGAAAATGTTACATTCACTAACTTAAATGCTTTAGTTGCTAAGGCCTTGCATAAAGAAAAAATTGATGAACAAGATATTGTTTACTTTTTGAATAATACAGAGAACTATCCAAATATTTGGAATTTTAAACATATTATAATTGATGAAGGGCAAGATTTTAAAGATAGTTCGATTGAACTATTAAGAGAAATTTCCATTATACAAGAAAGTTGTTTCTATGTTTTCTTTGACAAAAATCAAGTTATCCAACAAAGAGATAACCTTAAATGGTTGGCAGATATGGATTGTAAATTATTATTAAGTAGAAACTGTAGAAATACTCTTCAGATAGCAAAAACATCTACTAGACCTATAGGTATTAGTGAAAAAAAATTGAAAATGAAAATTAACATTGATGGAAGTCTTCCGTATTATTATAGGGCAGAGAGTCAAAAACAACTTATTAACTGGTTAGAACAAAGAATAAGATACTACACTGACGAAGGTGTTAAAAAAAACCAAATCACAATAATTACTACTAAGACAATTGAAACTTCTATTCTCAACGGAGTAGTAAAAATTGGAAATTATTCTATAACTAATCAACCAAATAATAAACATATATTATTTACCACAGCACGTAAATTTAAGGGTCTAGAATCAGATGTGATTTTTATCATAGATATTGACAAGGATACATTTGACAGTGATAGTAATAGAATGGTTTTTTATGTTGCTTCCTCTAGAGCAAAATCTCAATTAGAATTGATTAGTTTATTAACATATGGAGAAGAGGAAGAGATGATTAAAAACATTACAGACTCTCAAGACAGTAGAAGAATTCGATTACAAACAGATTTAGGCGTCAAATTAATTAAGTAAATGGTTTAATAGTATTACATGTACTGAGGTAATCTAAAAATAAATTATGTTTGAATTTTAGTTGATCTTGCCTAATAGAGATCAACTATTTTTGTTCAATTTATGAAGTATAAATGTATTATGATAAGTAATTGCATAGCTAAATGTAAAAACATATTAAGGAGGGGTATTATGACTGAATATAAAACAAAGCAACAGGTTCATAATAGAGCTAAAGAAGCGGTAGGTAAGACGTTGAAAGAACTTAACGGTGGTAATCCAATTA
>NZ_JBICNX010000131.1:0-1342 GCF_043107035.1 Staphylococcus sp. 231237_7MaSpsaltlick | reverse complement strand
CTTTGGCCTATCCAGTAATCTATCTTTAATAACTTCATCTGATTTAATCTTTAAATTTTCTTTTAAATCATCCATAGTCCATACTGCTTTTTGTTGATTCATAATAAGTTGATTGTGTTCATCTTTTGTAATGACTACATATTGCTCTGGTATGGTGACTGTTAATTGCGTCATGTAATCACGCCTTTCATATTTAGGTTGTGCTATACTATTTTTATCGCTACTGCGAAAGAAGGTGGTGTTGTATTATGAGTCGAAATAAAGATATAGATAAATTTTTCAAAAGTATTGAAAAGGATATGAAATCTCATTTAAATGATGAATTATTAAATACAACTCACGAAATTGAGTGTCCTGAATGCCAAAAGAAAAGAAAGATTAAATTCAAAAATGGTAAGGGTGAATGTAGATATTGTAATTCAACTATTAATTTAGATTTGAATTATAAGTAGTTATAAAATTATCTACTTTATCTTTCAATATTTCTTTGTCTATATTCATCATAATTAGGTAATTAGGTTTTATAGCACTCTTAATCTCCTCGACCAAGATGACAATTAGGAGTGCTATTTTTATTATTTGTTTTAGATTCAAATATAGTTATTCCTTTCGTGTATAATATTTTCATTATCTTATGGAGGTGTTTTAAGTCTTGAATCAAAATTATTTTATAGACCCTGCTATTCAAAGTGTCATTAATGCAAATAAGAAACAAATGGAAATGTTTCAAAGTATCCCTAAAGCACATATAAACAATATGATGGGGATTGCAGCTCATGCTAAGAAGATTGCAGAGAATAATCGTTCGACCATAAAAAGTATTGTAAATACTTTCAATAATTCAAATGTTGATGAAATATTAAAGATCCAAAACGTAATTCTTAAATCAATAAATTCTGCTAATGCAGTAAACATACAAAGAAATTTATTTTCTGAAATTGCTATAAAATCGTTTAAAGAATCTTATAGGTTTGATAATGATGTAGTCCTTCAAGCTCAACAAACTATTAGAGATTTTTATATCAATCCAACTGCTATCTCTACTTTGACTGAAGCCATCAATTCGTCCTATCCAATAAATCAAAATGACGCTTATAGTAGATACAATGAATTTATCAATGCTTTCAAAAATGATTATCCACATCCTTTCAAAACAGTTATACGCTGGACAAGTGGAATTGTAGGAGGAGCAGATATAGAAAACTTCACTGTAAATTATATAAACAATGATGATTTGCAAATTCAAAATTCATTAATATTTGCAATAGTATGTTTAATTAGTTTTCTATCAACTTATTATCCTTACTTTAAAAATAATGAATTTATATAATTTTCTATCTTC
>NZ_JBICNX010000130.1:0-1350 GCF_043107035.1 Staphylococcus sp. 231237_7MaSpsaltlick | reverse complement strand
ATTATGAACATGTATCGCCTAATAATAACGGAGCAGCTTTAACGTTTTGGGGAGAACATGCGCAAGGTATGTCACAAAAAGAATTGTTAAAGCAAGAATTACCTTTGATTAAATGTTTCTTACAACAAAAATAGACGCTATCAAAAATCAATTAATAAAGGTTACACTTACAACTCCCAGAATAATTTAATATATACATTCGCAATAACCCCCTCCTAATTGAAATGTAAGAGGGGGTTATTAGTGTAGAAATCGAGTGATTTTAAATAATAAGAAACTTATAACAATGATAGATTAATTCCAAAGAATTATCTGCTCTTCAGTCAGTGATCATATTCCTTTTAACACATACTTCACTAAAAATATTAAAGTGTTTAATAACAATTATTTTAATATTATAAATAATTATTGCATATAAGAATGAATAAGAGTAAAATTGGTTTTTTAGTTAGTAAAGCTAACCTTTTTAATGATTGCTGGAGGAATTTATTATGAGTGAAAATAGTAGTTTTAAGGGAAATGGTCGTCTATTAACAGGAATTGTACTAAGTGTGTTAACTTTTTGGTTGTTTGCACAATCTCTAGTGAATATAGCACCTACCTTACACGAAGAATTTAGTAGTAATATGGGCTTAATCAATACAACTATTAGTATTACAGCGTTATTTTCTGGAATGCTAGTCGTAAGTGCTGGAGACATTTCAGATAAAGTAGGGCACATAAAAATGTCATATATAGGCCTATGGTTAAACATTTTAGGATCAATATTAATTATATTAACCTCATCATTAACGTTATTGTTTTTAGGGCGTATTATACAAGGAATTTCAGCAGCAATAATCATGCCTTCCACATTATCGATTGTAAAATCTTATTACATTGGAAAGCATAGACAAGCTGCTTTAAGCTATTGGTCTATAGGTTCTTGGGGAGGAGGAGGTATAGCTTCATTTTTAGGAGGTATAGTTTCTACTTTTTTAGGATGGCGTTGGATATTTGTAATCTCAATATTGGTATCAATATTAGCCTTAATTTTAATCAAAGGGACTCCGGAAACAGTTAGAAAAGGAATGCAATTTAAGAAGAAATTCGATTATATAGGAACGATATTATTAGTTATCTTAATATTAAGTATTAACTTAATTATTACACAAAGTTTGAATTTTGGTATTTTATCAACTACTATTCTAAGTTTGATTTTTATTTTTATAATATCCACAATTCTCTTTATTTTGGTAGAAAAAAATAGCAAAACGCCTTTAATTAATTTTTCTATATTTAAAGATAGAGGTTTTACGGGATCTACTTCATCTAACTTTTTAATGAACGCTGTAGCTGGAACGCTTATTG
>NZ_JBICNX010000012.1:0-136159 GCF_043107035.1 Staphylococcus sp. 231237_7MaSpsaltlick | reverse complement strand
CGACGTTGATACGTATAAATAGTATTTGTTTAAAACTTTAAATCAAACAATTAAAAGAAGCGTACTAATGACAATGCTTATCGCAAGTTATTGTCATTATATACGCTTCTTTTTCTTATTAATTAACTAGTGCATATATACTTGATGTACATTTAACTTATATAATAATTGGTTTAAATTTTCGATGTCTTTCGATGTAAGGTTTTGACAACGTGCTTCAATCAAAGCTACCCTCACCTCGTTAATTTGTTGTACCAGTTCTTTGGCTTTATCTGTAACCATCAAATCTTTACATCTCATATCTTTATTGGATTGCTTACTCGTAATATAACCCATTTGGCATAACTTTTTTATCCAGCGTGAAACAATTGACTGCTCTTTATTAATTTTCATAGTCAAATCGTACTGAGATAACACTTCATAGTTATATAATATTCTTAACATTTCTAATTGCTCAGAAGTCAAATCAGTTCTCTGACCAAACCTTCTACTTACCAAATTTAAATCATTACCTGTAAGTGTAATTAACTGTTCTAGTTGTTTGTACATGTTGCTCATCTCCACTATCATAAATTTAGCTTAGTTAAAATTAAAAGTTTATTTACACTATTTTATTTCTTAATATTATAATGGTATCCCTCATGATATACAATAATAAAAGACAAATTGTACTA
Organism: Staphylococcus sp. 231237_7MaSpsaltlick; assembly: GCF_043107035.1. NCBI lineage: Bacteria > Bacillati > Bacillota > Bacilli > Caryophanales > Staphylococcaceae > Staphylococcus > Staphylococcus sp. 231237_7MaSpsaltlick. The sequence continues at coordinate 135,485 of NZ_JBICNX010000012.1, read as the reverse complement.
TTTTGTTGCATTTCTCATAGGTTTTATAATAGATTAGAACTAGTGTATATAAAATTTATCGTACCATTTAAAGGAGAAACCGAATGTCACAATTGAAAGAAAGAGATTATTTTTTCGACAATGCAAGAGCTGCGTTGATTTTCCTTGTAGTCTTTGGCCATTTATTACAACCTTATACAGAAGCCAGCGCACATTTATCTTCATTGTATTTAACAATATACAGCTTTCATATGCCAGGATTCTTATTTATTTCAGGCTATTTTGCTAAAAAAGCTGGTGAACTTGGTTATTTAGAAAAAATATCAAAAAAACTATTAATTCCATATATTATATTCTTTGGCTTTTTCTCTTTTTACTATTACTTAACTGGTAAAGAAGATAGTGTTCAATTCGATCCTTTTGATCCAGTATTTGCATTATGGTTTTTACTCACATTATTCTTTTTCCACGTAATATTAGTAATAGTTAAGGATTATAAACCATATTATGTATTACCTGTAGCATTAGTTATTTCGCTATTCGCTGGGTATTCTGAGAATATTGATAATTACTTAAGCTTTTCTAGAACAATTATGTTTTTCCCAATATTCTATATAGGCTATTTATTTACAACTAAACATACACAGCTTTTAAGAAACAAAAAGTTTCTACCTATAGCTATTATCACTTTACTAGCCTTTTATATTATATACACCTATCATCCGATTAACTCCAATTGGTTGTTAGGCGATTCACCCTATATGTCACTTGAAGGAAAGCTAGATTTCTACAGTCCAATCAAAAGATTGTTATTATATTTTATCGTTTTAATTACGATGTTTGCTTTCTTCAATTTAATACCTGAAAAGGAAAAATTTTACACGTATATAGGTCGTAGAACAATGCATGTATATTTACTACATGGTTTATTTATTGGAGTTATCCGCGGTTTTGGAATATATCCATTTAAAGATCATATCAGTATTTTAACTTATCTATATTTAATTATCGTTACATCTATCATTGTATATATACTATCAAGCCGGTTTGTATCTAAATGGACAAACCCAATTATAAATTTACAATCTCCTTCTAAATTCAAAGGATAAATAAGTATTAAACCGAATTGTATTTATTTTAAATATGTTATGATAAGTATTGAGGTACTTCCAACCAATCTGTACATATTTAAATACAATTCGGTATTTTTAATTTTGAGGTGAAAAATATAATGCAACTTTCATTAAATAACAATTCAAAACATTTAACGGCGCCTAGTATTCGTCAATTTTCAAATCGTATTAAAGGGATTAAAGATTGTATTAATCTAACTATAGGACAACCAGATTTTCCGATGCCTAAGGAGGTTAAAGCTGCTTACATAAATGCGATTAATGAAGACCAAACGAGTTATTCACATAACAAAGGATTAATTGAAACAAGAAATGCTGTAAGCCAATATTTTGAACAACGCTATGGCTTTACTTATAGTTCAGAAGAAATCATTATCACAAATGGCGCTAGCGAGGCCTTAGATACTGCTTTAAGAAGTATTATAGATGAAGGAGATGAAATATTAGTTCCTGGACCAGTATATGCTGGCTATATTCCACTCATCAAGACACTTGGCGGTATCCCAGTTTATATTGATACTACAATAACCGATTATAAAGTAACACCTGAAGCATTAGAAAAACACATAAACTCAAATACTAAGGCAATACTACTAAACTATCCTACTAATCCAACCGGCGTAATATTGTCTTATGATGAAGTACAAGCCATTGTTAATACCTTAAAAAATAAAGAAATATTTATTATTAGCGATGAAATCTATGCTGAAAATACTTTTACTGGTAAACATACTTCTTTTGCTGAATTTGAAGTGATTCGCGATCAATTATTACTTGTTGGTGGGTTAAGTAAATCACATTCTGCTACTGGCATACGCATTGGCTTTTTGATTGGACCAGAATATTTAATTGAAAAATTGACTTTTATGCATGCTTACAATTGTATCTGTGCCAACGTTCCTGCTCAAATCGCATGTATTGCCGCTTTAAATGAAGGCTTAGAAGCACCCAAGTATATGAACGACGCATATATTGAACGACGTGATTTCTTAATTCATAAATTAGAGTCAATGGGGTTTGAATTAGATGCTAAACCTGAAGGAGCATTTTACATTTTTCCTAGCATTAAGAATTTTACAGACAATGACTTTGACTTTTGTGTTGATGTTTTAGAAAATGCACATGTCGCAATTGTTCCTGGGTCTGCTTTTACCGATATTGGTAAAGGTCATGTACGTATTTCTTATGCATATGAACTTAATGCATTAAAAGAAGCTATGAGAAGACTAGAACAATATCTCGCTCAAAACTATAATTCATAATAAAAAGCACCAACTAAATGTAAGTTTGATATATGCCTGCTGACGTTTCTATTAATAATTATACGCATGTGGTGTGAATCAGCTTCAACATGATGTTGGTGTTTTAATTTAAGTTTGATGCAAGTATTAATTTATAGTCTTATTTGAAACACTTTTAAATATAATTTGTATATTTAAGATTTCTTATTTTTATCTTTAGTGTAAATATTCCTCTCGGCAAACGTTTTCAAAATTTGATAATAAGCTAATGAATCTTCTTTCTCCATGTCAAATTGTTGAATCACATCTTCTGAAATTTTAGAGAATTCTTCCTTTAATTTTATACCTTTTGTGGTTAACATTACTTTTACTCTACGCTCATCATCTTCAGTTCTAAGACGACGAATCAAATCTTTTTTCTCTAACCTTTTTATGATTGGACTGATTGTTCCTGAATCTAAATATAATTCATCACATAATGTTTTTATGTATACTGGAACTTCATTTTCAATATACAGCAATACAATATAGTTCGGAAAACTTATATCATATTGTTTTAAATACTTATTAAATCTGTTTGCAACTTCTTTACTTGTAATATAAAACAAGTAACACATTTCTTTTCTCATTTGGTCATATATGTCTGATGTCATATTTTCTCCTCATCCCTTCTTGATTATAATATTAATCTACGTTTTAATTTTAGTCAAATACAATAAATAAGTGTAAAAAAGTTTTCACATTAAAAGTTTCCCGCTATATATTAGTAGGAAATTAAATTTATATTACTTGATTTATAATTATTCGTATGTCTCAGCCTATTACGTTGCAATCTAAATAGTAAATAAATTTTTAACTTATATCACCATATATAATAATATTTATCATTTTATGCTTTCATCACTATAAACATAAAAAAACTAGGTGAGACATAGCTCCACCTAGTTTTTCGATAATGCTTTTTTATTTTTGGTATTTTTTAATTTTATGGAAATTTAGGGAATTGATCAAAGTCTGGATCGCGTTTTTCTTTAAACGCGTCTCTGCCTTCTTTTGCTTCATCTGTTGTATAGTAAAGTAAAGTAGCGTCTCCAGCCATTTGTTGAAGTCCAGCTAAACCATCAGTGTCTGCATTCATAGCCGCTTTCAAGAATCTTAAAGCAGTTGGTGAATGTTGTTTCATTTCTTGACACCATTGTACTGTTTCATCTTCAACTTGATCCAATGGAACGACAGTATTGACTAATCCCATGTCTAATGCTTGCTGAGCATCATATTGACGACATAAGTACCAAATCTCACGCGCTTTTTTGTGTCCTACGATACGAGCTAAATAACCTGAACCGTAACCAGCATCAAACGATCCAACTTTAGGTCCTGTTTGGCCAAAGATTGCATTATCTGCTGCGATTGTTAAGTCACAAACAACGCTAAGTACATGTCCTCCACCGATTGAATAACCTCTTACCATTGCAACGACAGGTTTTGGAATCACACGGATAAGTCTTTGTAAGTCTAATACGTTTAAACGAGGGATTTGATCATCTCCAACATAACCACCATGGCCACGTACTTTTTGATCTCCTCCTGAACAAAATGCTTTATCCCCTTCACCAGTTAAGATAATAACAGAAACACGTTGATCATCACGTGCTCTTGTGAATGCGTCGATCATTTCTTGTACTGTGTTTGGTGTAAACGCGTTACGTACCTCAGGGCGGTTAATCGTTACTTTTGCAATACCATCATATATTTCGTACTTAATTTCTTTATATTCTTTAATTGTTTCCCACTGTCTAGTCATTTTGCTCCTCCTTATGAATAAAACCTAATACTATTCTATCAAATTCTGTAAATTCTTCCACATGTACCGTATGACCACTTTGTTCTACTTCGTTTAACTCTGTATTTTGAATCATAGTTTCCATGCGTTTAGCAATTTTACAAAATTTACCATCTAAAATACCTACTATAATACATGTGGGTACTTTAATTTGATTTAACTTCGGCCATAAATTAGGCATTTGTCCAGTACCATAATCACGCAAAGCCTTTGCTAAGCGTAATGGGTTTTGACGTAATCTCATATCACGTATTGCCTTTTTAATGGATTTATCTAATTCATACTGCGTATAGAAAAGAGGCAACTTTTCCCAGTCATTAACAAATATTTCTAAACCTGCAATTTCTAACACTTTTGCTCTAGCCTGATCAACCTGTTGCCTTTCATTACGGTCTTCTAATGCTTCGATTCCTGGAGATGTGCTTTCTATAATCAATCCTGTTAATTTCATTTTACCTTCAATTGCATAATATAAAGCAATTCTACCACCCATTGAATAACCATGTAAAAACAAATGATAATCCTTAAATAATTTTAATACTTCATCTAACTCGTTTGAAATAAATGAAAAATCCCAAGTTTGATTTGTATCAAAGTCGTCTTGACCATGACCAGGCAAATCTACAGTTAAAATATTCAATGTTTCTTGTAAGACACGAACATGTTCATTAAAAGCCTGTTGATCACTGATAAATCCATGTAGCATAACCAATAATTTATCTGTATTACTTTTTGCTTGGTAAAATTTATAATTTAACATTAACAATATCACTCAACTTTTTATAGAGTTTTAGATGCTGTTGCTTATTTTCTTCACGCTGCGTAATTATTTCGTAAATATGGGCACCAAATTTAGATAAATCTGCATATTTAAATGCTTCAATTGATTCATATCTGTCAAAGGCAAAATCATATAGCAAAGCTGTATGTTCAAAATCAAGCCCTGTCGGAGTGCCAAATAAACGTTCAAAATAATCTTCTGCCGTTTCCTTTTGAGGTAAATATGAAAAGATGCCTCCACCATCATTATTGAGTAAAATAATATTTAAATTGATATCATTTAATTTGGACATTAATAAACCATTCATATCATGATAAAAAGCTAAATCACCTATTAATAGTGTTACTTTTTTATGCACTGCCATACCTAACGCTGTAGATACCACGCCATCGATACCATTTGCGCCACGATTAGCAAACACTTCCGCATCGCAATCAATGAACAAATTATCAACATCACGAATCGGCATACTATTACTAACAAATAAAGTATCTGATGTTGTTAATTTATCTAAAACATTCGCAACATATGCCGCTTCGTCTGTTGCTGTTCTTACATAATCTTTAATCTCAACAATTGCGTGTTTCTCTAATGTCTGCCATTTTTCTAACCAACGCTTACGTTCAACAATCGGTGTTTCTGACAACTGTCTAAAGAAATCATTGGCTGACATTTCGTAGGAAACATGTGGCGTAATAGGAAATGCATCAGGTTGATCATTATTTTGAATTAAAATTTGAAAAGCTTCTGTCTCTTTTAACCATTGATTTAATTTTTTGGAAACAACTGGTTTGCCAACTCTAATAATAAAATCAACATCTAATTCCAAACCTGCTCTATATAGTAAATCATAGCTTGTCACAACATTAGGATGATGTTCTCGTCTTAGTTGACTCAATGGATCAGCTAATATTGGCATATCGTGTATCGTTGAATAAGTTAGGACTTGGTCAATATCTTGATGCTGCATATCACCAACGATAATCAAACCTTTACTCTTTTTAATAATCGAACTGATTTCATTTAAACTAGTTGTTTTTTGATAATGTGGTAATGTTTTCATATCTGAAGTTAACCATTCTACTTTTTCAATATTCGGTGTTAATGGCTCTCTAAATGGTAAGTTTAAATGTATTGGGCCACGATGAGGACCATATAGAAATTGACTCGCTTTTTGTAGCTGAAATTTCACAGTGTTCGTCATAAAATTTTCTGTTACATTTGTATCAACTACTGGGAAATCAAATTGATATTGTACATAATTTTGGAACATGCTCGCTTGATTGATTGCTTGTGGCGCACCAATATTTCTTAGTTCATGTGGACGGTCACTAGTAAGCACTACTAATGGTAAATGGCTCAAACTACTCTCTGAAACAGCAGGAGTATAGTTTGCAGCGGCGCTACCTGAAGTACATAGAATAGCTACTGGTCGTTCGCTTCCTTTCATTAATCCCATTGCAAAAAATGCAGCACTTCTTTCATCTGGATGAATCCAAGATTTTAATCTAGGATGGGCTTCAACCGCAATTGCTAATGGTGTTGAACGTGACCCTGGACTTATTACTACTTCTCTTATGCCATAAGCATATAATTCTGAAACAAAGGTAAACACTTGTTTCGTTAACGCATCTGTATGATTATTCATATTCCTCGACTCCTAAAGCTTTCATCATAGGGTTAAATTTAACTGCAGTTTCTTCTACTTCACTATCTGCATCAGAATCACTCACAATACCACAACCTGCATATAAAGTGGCTTGATTTTTTTTAATCAACATTGAACGAATTGCCACGATAAATTCACAGTTATCATACATATCAATATAACCTACAGGTGCGCCATATAGTCCACGTGTACCAAATTCATTTTGTTCAATGTATTCTAATGCTTCAAATTTTGGATAACCGCCTAATGCTGGTGTCGGGTGTAAGTTATCTAACAAGCCTATATATGACTCATATTTCAACTGACCTTTTATTTTAGTATACAAATGATATAAATGGTCATTTGTTAAAATTTGAGGTTCTTCATTATAAGCAACGTCTTCTACATAAGGCGCTATATCATTTAATATACTTTCAACAACAAAGCGATGTTCATTTAAGTTTTTCTCATCATTTAAAAAAGACTGGATATTTTCTTTATCTATTTCACCTTGATGTGTTCGCTTTATCGTACCTGCTACTGCTTTCGTTGATAATATTTCATTGTTTACTTCCATTAATTGTTCTGGTGTTTGTGAAAAGAAAATACTATCTTGTGATTCTAAAATAAATAAATAACTATTATGTTCTCCTTGGGAAGCTTTATTCAAAATATAAGGTATTTTAATCTGTTTATCAAAGATTATTAAACGTTTTCTTGCTAACACAATTTTTTTATTTTCATCTAATATATCAATTGTATCTTTAACTAAATCACGCCACTCGTCTTTATATATATCTTCGATGCGCTTAATATCCCCTATTTCAAAGTCAGGTTGCACATTTGTTTGAGTTAATTTATCTATAATCGCTAAAAATGTATTTATTTCAAATTGGTCTGATTTCACTGTATAAGTTATATAAGTATATCCTTGCTCCATTGTCACTAATACTTCTGGCAAGATAAAATGATTAATACCAAATTCACGCCATTCATCACCGGATTTATGTGTAGAGAATTGGAAACCTCCACAAATTTTCAAATGATGTTTGTCAGAATTTGGATGAATTAATTCAATGTTATTTTTATATTTTTCCCATTCACGGAAAATAGATTGTTTGTTTTCAAAATCATTTTTAAATCTTGTAATAGCATGATAGCCAAAGAATGAAGTTTCGTTGTCATTTTTCTTAAAATAAAAACGGTCTCCCGCACAATCTTCCGTTATATGAAATAATATTGTAGGGTCTAATTCATAATTCAATTTTGCTTCTACAGAGACCCAAGTATGATTACTTTCGTATACCGCTTCGACAATTTCACTTTCCTTGACGTCAAAAGTCATCTATTTCACTTCTTTCATTTATCAGTTTGTACTCATTATGATATTGTACCACTTTTCACAATGTGTGTATGGTTTCTAGCTTATTTCATTCATACATTTTTACGTTATTTGACCTTTCTAACTTCTTCCATTAAAATATATTTGATAAAAAATATTATAAATTAAAAGAATACGAGGTAAATCATTATGGCATCTCAATATCAACAATATTCTACTGTCAAAAAATACTGGCAGTTAATGCGACCACATACTTTAACTGCTGCAGTGGTGCCTGTACTTGTCGGTACTGCTACTTCAAAACTTTTTATCCTTGGTAGTGAAAACCAACTCAATCTCGGTGTTTTTCTAGCAATGTTAATCGCATGTTTATTAATTCAAGCTGCGACAAATATGTTTAACGAATATTACGATTTTAAGAAAGGACTTGATGATCACACTTCCGTGGGTATTGGTGGTGCAATTGTTAGAAATGGTATGAGTCCTAAATTAGTCCTGAACTTAGCTATTGCATTTTATATCATAGCTGCACTACTAGGTATATTTATAGCCCTCCAAAGTTCATTTTGGTTAATACCTGTTGGTCTTGTATGTATGGCTGTTGGATATCTTTATACTGGCGGTCCATTCCCAATTTCATGGACTCCTTTTGGTGAATTGTTTTCAGGCGTATTTATGGGTATGATAATCATTTTAATTTCATTCTTTATTCAAACAGGAAATTTACAAAGTTTAGTTGTATGGATAAGTATCCCAATCGTTATTACTATCGGTTTAATTAATATGGCAAACAATATCCGTGACCGCGTTAAAGATAAAGAAAGTGGTCGTAAAACGCTACCTATCTTACTTGGTAAAAACAATTCTGTTCGTTTCTTAGCGTTAATGTATATTGTCGCTTATGTGTTAGTTATATATATCACTTTCTTCCAACCTGGTGGCTCAATCTTTTATTTACTGGCCTTGTTATCATTCCCTATGCCAATAAAAGCAGTACGCAGGTTCAAGAAAAATGACACGCCGCAAACAATGATGCCTGCTATGGCAGCAACTGGTAAAACTAACACTTTCTTTGGTTTATTATATGCGCTAGGTATTTATATCAGTGCAATATTGGGTGGAATTTAATAAGGTACGCTTTACATTAATAATAGCTACCAAAGTTATATTTATTATCGATCTTCATTAAATGAAGGTCGATTTTTTATTTATTTTTATCGCTAATTGGAAGAATCATATGATAATGCATATGTCCATATAAATCAAATTCACTAGCAATTTGAAAACCTAATTTTTTATAAACGTAAAGCGCTCCATCATTATGAACATCACAATTTAAACTCCATTTTTCCTCACTATAAGTCTCTATGACATGTTGTACTAATTGTGTCGCTACACCTCTGCCACGGTATTCAGGGAAGGTTGCAACAGTTTCAATATACCATTCATCGTCATTCGCTTCTTTCATTGGCATTGGTGTACCATATGACCGGATATCATCGTCTAAATCCATATTCAACCATGCTTGTTCCAATTCTATTTCTTTATCTCCTGGATATGCGATTAAGCAACCAGCTATCTCGCCTTCTATTTCATAGACCCATGTGTTACTGTAATGACCTCTATAAGGTACATCAACCATACTCTGTTCCATAATTTTAAGCAGCCGTGATTCATCTATATCTGCAACCATTTGTATATCGAGCCCACTCCATATGATATAACATAGTTCAGCAATTTTCGACGTGTCACTTGGGTTTGCTTTTCTAATCATTAATAACGCTCCCCTTATTCATAATTTCTTTAATTCTATTATATATTAATCAACTGGAAATTTCGAAGTAATCACCAAACCTCATCTAATTTTTATAGCAACAGTAGTTTTCTATTGTTGTATATCTTCATTTAAGCGATAATTAAAATAAGAACTTAAACATGAAAGGATATGAACATATGAAAGTAAACAAAGTAATCTATGTTGTACTCGCATTTATATTGGGTTGGTGCGGTATCCATAAATTTTACTCTAATCAACTTTTACAAGGAATTATCCATCTCATTTTCTTCTGGACAGGAATTCCATATATTATAGCAATAATTAGTGGAATTATTACTATTTTCTTTCATAAAGCAGATGAAGATGGCTTAATTACTTTTGAAAAATAAAACGCGTTATCGAAAATTACTTATAAATTTCTAAAACCATCTATATTTCATTCGAAAAAGGGTAAAGAAAGTATAATCCAATTTAAAATTTTTGAATTGTAACTTAGGAGGTTTGAAATGAAAAATATAATCAAACGTGTGTTTAGAGCATTAGCTGTAGGCTATATTGTTAGAGCAATAAGAAATCTAATTAGTAAAAAATAAAATCATAATGTCACTAAATAAAAAAGATGGGACAAAATATCATCAAAAACGAAATCACTATGTATGATTCTAAATTGCTTTTGTTGTATTAATCTAATCCCCATCTAAAATAAACTTTATTTGAGTTGAAAGTCGACTAAAGAACGTTACACTCATTTAAAGAGGGAGCGAGATTTTGAATAATATCTCGCTCCCTTCTTTAATTTATATATCGTTCTTATCAGTTAATTGTAAATCCCCAATGTAAACGTTTAAGACCTTACTTTTTACATAAAAAGCTCCCCTATCTGCAGTTTACTTTTTAATTTGAAGTAACTACCTTTAGAGGAGGCTAATATTTATATAAATCTTATATGACATATACTAAAAGATGTTTTCACTTAGTTAAAATGATTCTCTATTAGCATCTCGTTTTATTTATTGAAGAAGCTTAATCTATTAAGTAAAGTACCAATAGAATAGTTTTTAACTATTAATTTGCGCTCTATACGCGTGTCCTTTATCTACAAAAAATTGAACAGTTTTATTGCCTATTTTATATTTATAAACTTTACCTACGGCAGATTCAACTGGTTTCTCTACTGGTTGTCCATAAACGTTTATTAATTTTTGTGGCGTTATAGTACGTCCGTCTAAATTAAATGCAACTTGATCCGCTTTATGATTACTCACTTTATAAAAAATTTGATCTTTTACAACAAGCTCTTTAGCTGGCGCTGACTTATTGCTAGTAAGTTTATAACCGTTAATCTTCACATTATCGTATTTTAATGCAGTTTTAAAGTTCTTATCTAACACAAAATTACTACTAGCAGCTGTATAACCATTATAATTATACCATGGCGTTTGTGCCGCTTCTGCTTGATTCTCTGCACCTTCTCCATTTACTACATTAACTCCTAAAACAGTCCCAAAAACAATACTACTTGCCAAAACAATTTTTGATAATTTCTTCATTTCAAAGTTACCTCCTAGGTTTTTATTTTGCATCTCTAACTTACGTTTTTATATTACATTAATGTTACAAATATTACAACTATTTTTATAAAGTTTTCCACAATATTTTAATATAGCAAATATAAGTCTTTTAACTAAATGTTTAAACCGTCTTTATTTAAACATTCTAAAATTTAAGGAATTTTAAATTTAAGAATTCGTTAATATTAATTTCATAAAATTTTAGTACAACTCACCAATAAAGAGAATAGATAAGATTGTTATGATTACAAGGGCGTAAATGCCATTATTTTTATCACCAAAGCCATCGTCGATGCTACACTTATGCATCAAGCCTAATCAGCTTTCTTAGTTTCAGCGAGACCGAATCAGAGACCAAACTATTTTCCTTCTTAAATTTATTATAATAACAACTTTGATTGAAAGATAATCACCTAAATTTATAAAAAAACAAACCGAAAAACTATTTTATTAGCTCTTGGTTTGTTTTATTTCTGTAATATTAAGTAATGTTTTTGTAATTTTGTTCATCACTTAACGGATATATGTAGATGTCTGAAGTCCACTTGGTACAGGTTATCATATTAATTTTAATTACTATATTAGGGAATCTCCTTATTTTTAAACAAATAGATTACTCTATAATTTTGTCTAACCTCTTAAGTCTAATACTTTAACTCTAAGGTCTCATCTTAATATAGGCTATTTTTAATAATTAAATTAAGCAAGTCACTCAATATATTTAAAAGAATTAATAATACATTCGAAGAATTAAAAACCATCCCGAAGGATGGCTGTGAAAAGATACTTTGAGGTGGTTAAGGGGGACCACCATATATACCATAGCATTAATATGATAGTTCTAATATTAGTACATTCCCTTAACTTTTTAACAAACACTGAATTAGATTCACCAAAACTAAAGCACCACTAAATTAATTCTTAATTTAACGAGAATTATTTTCTGTCGCAAATAGAGGTATTCTTTACGACCTATATATAACAGTATAGTTTAATGTTTATTAACTACTTGTTGACTAAATTTTTAAATTTGAATTACTTCTAAAAAACCCCTCTATCATCAAAGGTCGAAGAACCTAAAATAATAGAGGAGCTTGGGAAATGTGATTGAGAATAAGATTCGGGAGTGCAATTATAGTATTCCAGTTCAAATTATTTTTAAACACAAAACTTATATTTATTTTATATAAATTATCGTTACTATCTTAATATCTATATTTATCTAGTACATATTGATTTGTTTTTCTGTATAAACGTCCAAGAATAACTTAGAATTTTTGTATTATTATAAAAACATAATAATTACAGAAAGTTTTTCTCTTTAAATAAGAATCAAATAATCAAATTATTCTTATCCTCTTAAGTTAAATTTATAACCAATTATTTTATCTAAAAAGAATTTAAACTAACAATGTTTCATATCTCTATTATTAAGGTAAAGTGGTATATCCTTCTTAGTATATAAACATCTTAAAACGTAAATTTTTTAACCCAGTAAATTAAATTTTTCTCTTTCTTCAACATTTCCAAACCTTTTCATATTTTATATCATACGCATATCCAATTTCATATAAAACATCCCAGATATACTCATTCACTTTGAATTTCTTCAATAAAGATTAACATATATCAAATTATAAATATAAGGAGGTTTATAATGGAAAACCTACAAAACAAACAACCTATTTTAACGCTTAATGACCTTTATGCATCAAATGTTATTTATACTTCTAGACCTTCTTATGGTTCTAACCCATGGTTGGAACTTGAAGAACATCAATCTTAGGTTTAAAATTATCGCAGAATTATATTTTGTAATCTTCTTAACTATGAAACGACCAAAAAATTAAAAGTATTTTAAAACAAAAATACCGAAACCCTATTATTTCAAGAGTTTCGGTATGTAAGAACACTTTATAAAAACTAATTTACGGAAACTGTGGATGTTTATTCTTATTTATTAGATGAAACAGCCAAAGCCGAAAATGATAAGGCTATACAAGCGTTAGAAAGCATAGAAACTAATGCCAATGCGTTGGCGTAATCTTGTAAAAATTATATTAATATTGGCGTTTCGTTGGCTTAAAAATTCATTTACGACACTAACCAAACTTATCCAGATATAATAAAAACCCGTTAAATCAACGTTTTGCTCACGTCAACTTAACGGGGATTATCTAATTTACGGAAACGGAGTACTTTTCCAAATGCCTATTATATAGTGTTCAAACGATTTTGTTGTCCGTTTATCGTCCGTTTATAAAACAACCCACCTATTCATTTAGGTGGGCTTTTACGTATTTCTTATTATTTTACAAACCTTTTTATTTAATTTTTAAAATCTTTTTGTAGTTAAACTCCATTCATAATTGGCTCGTACCGCATTTTCAACTCTAGAAACATATTTTATTATCTTGCTATTAAAAGGTTCGTTATCTGCGTATAATTTATTTTTAAGTTCACTATATTTTTTTATTTCTTGAACAGTTAACTCTTTTACATTTAATAATGCTTCTTCTATAGTACAATCATTCTCTTTTTGCACGCTTATTATTAAATTATGTATCTCGCCGTTATCTATTTCTTTTTTTAATGACAAAATATCATTTGTCCAATTAGCAATTTTATTTGCTGAGGTCATTAATTCATTAAAGTTTTTATCGCGTGCATTAGTAGTAACGAACGTCGCATCTCCTCTTTCAACTAAATCAAAACAAATATAAACACTACCACTATGTTGACGTTTTTCAATATAAGTTTCTATATCGGGCACATAATTTTCAATTTCATTTTCAATTTCCCAAATAATTGATTCAAAACATTTATCTATGCTATGAATTATTCTATTTTGCCATTCTATTGGCGCCCCTTTTCGTGCACGTTCCCACCAATTTCGCCAACCATTTATAAATGGATCTTCTTTATAATTATCTATATTTTTAAGCGCATTAATTATTTTACGAGAATATTCTTCAAATTCTTTTGGGTTTTTTATTTTATCACTATAATCATCAAGCATACATGTCAGTAAAAGGAAGTCCGAAGTTATTCTTACATCTTGAAAGGTATCGTATGGCTGAACGCGAGATGCTAAATATCCTATATTCTGTTTTTCATATTTTTTTGAATTGTTTTTACTTAAAATATTAAATTCTTTAGCCCACTCTATAGTTGATTTTTGAATTTCTTTGGCATAAGGACTAATATCTCCCCTAAATTTATTTTCAAGTTCTGGTATTCCATTAATATTCAATATTCATCACTCCAATTTTTAAAATAGTTAATAAATATATTCCCTATAAAATTTATTTTAAAACTTAAAACCACTTTAAATTTTATAAAGATTATATAAGAAGTCAAAAATATATTTTATACAAATGAAGTTATCGTAAAATAACATTAAACCCTTTTGAGGATTCTTTGTACTAATTTCATAATTACTTATTCATTTAAATAGTGTTATTTTATCTCCACTATATCTTTTAAATTAACTTTACTCAATCCACTTTCTTCATATAAATGCAGTGTTTGTGTATGAACATCTACTTTGTGAATATAACCCTCTTTAGTTTTAATATATCCATCAACAAAATAACGTAATTCAATTGTAGGGTCATGATACATTTTGAATATTAACTTATCATTTAAATCATTTAATTGGTGGTCGCTTAATGATGGTCTATCAATCTTATTTTGGTCTTGTATGTATTGCTCTAGTTGTTCATATTGTTCGGGCAAGGTCTTGAAGGCTTGCCACTTAACCATGCCACGTCCTTTTGGTATACGTGGATTAAGATATTCTCTAGGTATTTTTCGGTAATCTATTTCGTATTTATATTCATCTGGTGCGTTTGGATTTATCACTTTCATATTATCACCTCATGAATATAGTAGAACACTCGTTCCCATAAATCAATTTAATATCTACTTTTCTTATAATCAATTATAATTAATCGTTAGATAAATTCAGACAATCAAGGAGAATACATATGAATTATAAAAAAGAAATTGAAAAAATAGGTTGGAATACAAAAGAAGTAGCTAATCGAGTTGAAAGTTTAATCGAAGAAAAAGTAATAGATATAAAAGAAGAAGTAACCGAAGATCTATCAGTGGTTGTTGAAAAAGAAAGTAATAACCCAATACTCAATGAGTTTTTAAATAAATAAAAAACAGCCTATCTAATCAGATAGGCTAATTTATTACGCTTTGTTAAGCGTTCTACGTCGCTTAATAATTAAATACCCCAATTTTCTCATTGAAAACTAATTATTAATAAAAAATCATATAAATTGTAATTCATATATATCTTTATTTTCATAAGTATTAAAACTATCAATATGACCTTTTAATAATACTTCTTGTTTCTTTCTACTCACATTGTGATAATATGTTAGCCTAATATTCATATCTGATTCGTAACCATTATTTTGAATAGTATCGTCCAATTCATCGAATACAGTTTTATTAATAGGTAACATATAGCTTTCTTTGCTAGGTAACATATTTATATATTTCTTCTGAATTACATTATCTTTACCTAATATAACTTCGACAGTTATATTTTTAGCAGCTCCTCCACCAAGGTTATATAACTTTAAATAATCTTCGTTTTCTTCAGAATTTGAAGTCGTATTTCTTAAATTTAAATTTTTATTATCCTCTTTTTCTAAAAGGATTTGATTAAAACCAAGTGCTGGGATAAAACTAATTTTCATTTGGTAAAGTTGAACTGATACCGATACAAAATAAAATAACGCCATAATAAAAGTTCCTAGTGATCCAATTGCTGAAATAATATTTATCATATTAAATCTCCTTTTTTAATTTTTAGGAGACAGTAGTAGGAATTTAATCATAACATAAAAGATTGAATTACTATATATATTATTTTAAAAAGTACACTATCAAAAAACAAACACATGAGTATATACTTTTATAATATAATCACGCATAATCTATTATAAAATAAAAAACAGCCGATTTAACGGCTGTCTAAACTATTACCTATACTATCAAAGGAAGTTTCTATGTCTGAGAAACTAATGAAATTATATCATTATAAATTTAAAAAAACCATCCATAAGGATGGCTGTGAAAAAATATATTCAAGGTATAAGCTGCTAGGGGGCAACTTACAAATAGATTGTACCACATAAATAAAAAGACAGACACATAAGTGCCTGCCCGAGATATAATATAGAAATCTTTTTGAAAGGTAAGAAGTTCACAATGTATATATTATCAGAATATTCTATAATTTACAAGTGATAAATAAAAAGAGCAGACACGGGACAACGTATCTACTTCTTTTAGTAAGGTATATTTGAATGGTTAGCAATAATACATTGCTTAAAATATTTATATCATAAAAAAGACAACTCGTAAAGATGCGTCAAATATAGTTCATGTTATCTATATACTAACCCACCGTCAGTAAGTATAGACTGACCTGTAATATAACCAGAACCTTCTGAAGCTAAGAAAGATACTAAATTAGCAACGTCTCTTGGTTCTTGGTATCTTCCTAATTTTATTGCAGAAGAAAATTCTTCGAATGCATCTCCAGGCTCCATATCATCGTTATATTTAACCATTTCTTCATCGATACGATCCCACATCTTAGTTTTAGCAACGCCAGGACAATATGCATTAACTGTAATACCATCTTGAGCTAATTCTTTGGCCGCAGTCTGTGTAAAAGAACGAACCGCATGTTTAGTAGCTGAATATGTTCCTAACATTTCATAAGATTCATGCCCAGCAATACTACATGCATTTATAATTTTACCACCTGTATTTTGTTTTTTAAATTGCTCTGCTGCAGCCTGTGTCCCAAACACTGTACCATAAACATTTACATTGAAAAGTTTACTAAGCTGTTCTTCATCTATTTCTAAAAATGGAGAAACAGCATCTACTCCAGCGTTATTAACAAAAACGTCTATCTGACCAAACTCCGTAACTGCAAACTGTACTAATTCTTTTTGTTCTTTTTTTACCGAAACATCACTTTTGAATGCGGCAACATTAAAACCGTTGTTCTTAAATTCTTTTTCTGTTTCTAAAAGGAGTTCTTCATTAAGATCTTGTATTATTAAATTAAAACCATCATTTGCCAGTCTTTCTGCTATCCCTTTACCTAAACCACCTGCAGAACCCGTAATAACAGCTGTTTTATTCATCATAAATCATCCTCCAATATTATAATTTCTTAACTAACTTTATAATATCATCTATAGTCTTTTTCATCTAAGAAAGCGCTTAGAATTTGTAACATCCTAGTTTGTAAATATAAAATTTTAAAATAAAATCGGTGATTAAGCTCGTATTGAATTGGCAGGTCTGTCTTAACTCCTTTATATCATTTCTTTGAATTTCACTTAATTCAGTTTAATTTAGATTTCTTTTTTTCTTATAATAAATTATACTTAATCCTTATATAAATTCAGACAACCAAGGAGAGTGTACATGGATTACAAAAGTGAAATTAAAAAAATAGGTTGGAATAAAAAAGAAGTTGCTAATAGAGTGGAAAGTTTAATCGAAGAAGAAATAATAGATACAAAAGATGAATTAACTGACGATGTATCGACAGTTATTGAAAAAGAAGACAACAACCCTGTACTTAATGAATTTTTAAATAAATAAAAACAGCCCGCGGGGAGCAGACTGTTAAAAATATATCATTATCACACGTGGTAAAATGTACTAGTTTTTACTAGCCAATCTTAGTGTATTATGAAAAATTGATTTTTCAAAATTTGTGTTAATTTTACTAACATAATAACCACCCACACATGTCAGTGGGCGGTTTAATAGGTAATAATCATTATCATTTTATAATATGTACATGTGAATATATTGTACCACAAAAAACACCCACTAGTTGAGTGAGTGTTTTCAAACATTTATTTTAAAAAGCCATTATATATACTTCTTCAGATTTGGCACACTTATCATTTTACTTATTTGCGTTAAATCTTGATAAGATAAGTCCAAAATAACATATCTAAATGTAATATAAGGGCGAGTATCATCATAGACCCTATATACACCAAGACTTAATTCTTCACTGGTTATATCACTATCAGAATCACTTGAAGCATCTAGGAAATTTATATACATCGCGTCTAATTGCTTATCCACGTCAATCTTTATTCTTCTTTCTGCGATCATAAATTTTGGCCTCCTTTTTACGTTCGGATTCTTTTAATTGTGTCTTACTAGTTTCAAGTATAGTAACTATGTCCATATGATTTGAATTATCTTCAGCTATAATATTATAAATCTTTGGATTTCCTTCTTCTTTAATATTACCATAAGAAGAATATTTCCACCTAACATTAGGCCCTATACTTTCTTGTGAGAAAATATAATCTGGGTCAGATACTAAATTTTCAAAAAAATCTTCATTGCCCTTAAAATGTTTTCTTTCTTCGTGTTCATTCATTACATGAAATTCCCAAGTAGTTTTCTTTAATCGCACTTCTCTATTAAGTGGATCAGTAGTACTAAAAATATAATCGTCGTTCATTAGTTACTCATCCTCAGGAGTTCTTAAAAAGTTAATTTCACTTTCAGGTAATTTACCAAAAGCACTTTCATATTTAGCAACAATGTCGCTTGTAGTATCAGCTAAATGTTTTAACGTAGCAGGACTTACCATGATGTTTAACTCTTTTTCTATTCCACGAGGTGAATTCGACCTCATAATTAAAACTCCATCATTTTTTCCTGCCATAACTTCTATAGAATTAATATATACTGTTTCTTCATCAAAAATTGTTACATCTTCTTGTTCTTCTTTATCTGTTTCTGAATAGTAATTTTCGTATGCCATTTATATACCCCTTTAAAAATATTTTTAACAATATATAAAACATTTTAATATTCCTTGGATACGAACGTATAGGCGAACATGAAAAAAGACAGCCGGATTAACGACTGTCTCATGTAGTAAATATTCAATTATATGTTTCTAATAACCTAAATATTTGTATAACAAGTAAGCAGCGAAACCAATGATAGGGCCCCCAATAATAACTACAACAATAATACACCCCGTATCACCTAATGCCCATACTAAAAGCTTAATAATGACCACCCAAAATACAATGGTTAAAACAATGCCAATTAAGAGTAATAAAAGCATACCAAAACCAATACCTAATTCCATTTATCCTTCTCCCTCTCGTTATTCACCTAAAACTTTAATTATTTATGTAATTTAGCAAATAAAAAAGGCGCCGAAGCGCCAAATATAAATAATTCATAATTGTAACAATTTACTTTTATAATTATCTTATTTTAAATATTATCACAACTATATTGCTTGCTCAATAATTATTTTATTAACTAAAGGTTCCCCACGCATCTCCTATTCTACTACCATTTCCATTTGAGTCACCGATTGGCATATAAACACGTGCCCCACCGTTTACTGTCCACGCAATCCAAATATAACCGTCAAAGTCGTATACTTCGTCATAGTTTACAGATTGACCCGCATATAACATGCCTGCAATTTCCCAACCAGTCCACGGACCATTATATCTAGTATAGATATTAGTTGTTGCTGTAAATGTTCCTTTCTCAGGTTTCCACAAAATATTATGTTGATTTCTACGCCATTTATTACCGACTTTTTTACCTTTATCTTTGACTGGATTTTTCTTTTGTTCATCAGTAGGTATTGTTACACCATCTGTAACATTGTCTGGCACACCAACATCTAAAGTTGGATTTTTATAATATTTAGTGATTTCTTTAATGAAGTAATCTTGCATCTCATGTTGTTTTGCTGTCGAAGGTGCACCACTAATAATAGGGTCAAAGTCCACATGCAATGCCATACTTCTATGTGGACAGGCAGTCGCTACAAATTGATTGTGCAGCTTCACAGTTTTTCTATTTGGTTTTAAACCGTAATACAACATATCAATGGCTGCTTGTTTAAATATAGCTTGTTCGTTTTTCACAAAGTCTTTATTGCTAGCACGCATTGAATCACAAACTTCATAACCTAAATAATGACCATTACCATAACTATCAGCCACGTGCCACGCGATACGGAATGTATCAATCGCTCGCCACATTGTCTTTCTATCTCCATAATAATGAGCAACGCCTCCCTCATAACGAGCCACAGATGCATTACTCAAACGATTATATTGCTCTTTAGCAGAAATACTATCAGCTGTATTGTGAATAACCACACCATCAATAGAACCTACACGCTCATTCATTGTATAATTAATTGAATAATTGATTGTTTCTATCTTTGTTGATTCTGTAGTAACACCCTTTTCTGCGTCTTTATATGGTGGACGAATGACACCTACAAAATCATCATACACATGATCTTGAATAAATGCTGCAGGACTTCCATTGTTTGAAGCGTTATACCAATTTTGGTCAATACTATCAAATAAATATTGATTCGCATTAGTAATCATACCTGTATGTCCATAGCTTCCATCATCTAATACAAAAATATCGCCTTTTTGAGGGATAAATTTTTTCGTGTTTTTAATGACTTGGAATCCTTTCGGATATTTATAATCAATAAAATCAACTGCATTACCCGTTGGGTGTACATCAAAATGTGCTTTTAAAAATTCTATAATAAACGTTGCACATTGAGCCCCATTTGATTGTCCAGCTGTTAAACTTTTACCGATGTTTTTTACTGCCCAGTTAACGGCTTCTTGTTTTTTCATTTAAAAATACCTCCATAATAAAAAGCCGACCGTTAAGTCGACTTAATTCGTTTTATTTTTTAGGTTGTTTTGCTTCGGCTCCTCCACCCAGTTTGTTTGGATTTTTACCATTCTTATTCTTGAACGTTTCCCAAATACCTGTTGCCATAAGGCCACTTATCAACCCTGCTAGTAATCGACCCGCTACCGATAACTCACTTACAATTTCTGGAATGAATATTGTTATGCCGCCTATGAGTATTCCAATTACCATTGAAACAATCGGTATAAAGTTTTTAGGTATTGTCTTCGTTCTTTTAATAACTTCCGTTAATGCGATTGTGATAACTGAGATAATCCCAGCAAATGCGATAATTTGTTCCATTTATAATTCCTCCTAATTAATATAAAAAGCCGACACAAATGTGCCGACTTAATTTAAATATTATTTACAATCTCCAAACCAAAAACATTGCCAAAAGCTTCCACCTAATATGAATTTGAACATGGTTTTCACCTCCTTTAAATACCTAGCCAGCTTCTAATTAATGCAATGATTAAAGAACTAAACAATGTGAAAATTGTACCTATTATTAGCCATTTAAGTTGCTTAAACTCTTTACGACTTTCTTCTTTATGAAGCCTTTCAGATTCCCTCTCTTTATTTATGGAATCTAAGGTGAAATCCATTTTCTGATTTGTTAATTCTTGGGTGTGTTGACCTCTTTCGATTTCTCTTAACGAGTTATGAAGTTTTTCGATAGCGTTGTAAACTTCTTTTCTATCTTCTTTTATTGTCGTTTCTATATTCCTAAATCGTTTATCGTTATATCTGTCTTTGTCCTCTAAGATACCAACCCGTCGTTCAATATCTTTTGTTCCATCCACACTCAACATGCCACCCACTTTCTATAAAATAAAAACCACAAGTCTAAGCCTGTGGTTGTTCTGGATATTTTTCACCAGTGATCAATGCGTATTCTTCTTTGTCTATAACTTCCATATCTACAAACCATTTTATTTGGTCGTTTGTGTAACAACCCCAACCGTACATTGTTTTAATATCTTCATACTTCGGAAATAGCATTTTCATCTTTATCCACCTCTTTAATATCATCTATAGCTTGGTTTATTCTCACTAACTCCTGTGATAATTGAGAGTTTTGTTTAGACAATTGCATAACCATTGTATTAGCTTGTACAATTTGAACTTGCATAGTCGCGAACATTACACGTAGTTCCTCATCTGTACCAGGCGCGACAATTGTAGGCGGTACGGTCGGCAAATTTATTTCAGTGTCTTCTTCAAAATCACTATTCAATTCAATTGTCCCTTCATTGTATAAATAACGTGTAGGTTTGAAATACAACATAAAGCCTTGTGGTACTATAGAATCATCTATTTCAAAATCCCCATCTAAACTACCAACTATGGCGTAATCAATAATTTCATTCTTCTTATTAATTAATATTCTCATTATTTATACACCCCTATAATTTTCTGAATGGTAAATTTGTTCGCATTAGCTCCAGACCCTTCACCAGTTAAAATATTCACATAGTTGTCTGAATTGATTTCTAATTTTTGTCTGCTAATTTTCTTTAATGTACATTCATAACTTGTTGCGTCTGTTGCGTCCAAACCTACTACATTATCAGTGTTGATATTGATGTTACGTGTGCCAATAGGATTACCTAAAGCAGAAAACTCACCACCAGGAAAATCTCCAATAATATACAACATTATGAAATTGTCTAAATCTTCATCTAAATTAATGGCAGTACCAACACCACTTGCAGTACCTTCAAATAAAATTTTATTACGCTTACTATACTTTTCATCTGTATATTGTTTGGCGTTGTTTTCTGCTGTGTTGGCTTTAGATTGGGCATCTATAGTTTTCTCTAGCCCGTCCATTCTATTCTCCCATCCACTCCACTCATTGTAATATCTCATTACAAATTCTTTATTTACATTATATGGTCTGTATACTATGTGTTTTACTGTTCCAGGTGGTTTGACTGACACTTCAATAAAACCACTTGTACTGACCCCACTTATAGTTATAGGAGTACCTAATCCGTAATAGAAACCAGGAGGAAGCGCTTGTAATTTAGATAAATCATTATTCAAACTCACATTAGGATAATTTCCATCATCGTCAGTTAATTTGTACTTTTGCCAATTGCCTGTCTGTCCAGTCGTAATCAACCCACTACCATTTACTGATTCTTGGAAAGCTTGGAACTTATCATCCATATAAACTTTATCATCATCGAACTTAGCGCTATATTCTGAACCTTTATCATTTAATTCTTTCATCTTAGCTGTGTGATTAGCATTATAGGCATCTTGTTTTTGTTGAATAAGAGTTGTTAATGCTGCAATACCATCTTCGGTAGTTTGATTTACTTGTGAAACATAGTCGTTCATGTTTTCAAAATCGTTATTTAATTTAGTCATCATTTCTGCTACTTCTGCTCTCATATCGGCAAAGTATTTAATTTCTCTTATTTTATCTTCAGCTGGTAATGAAGCTATCAAATCATTGGTCACATCAAAAGTGAATTTTCGTTGTACAATTGTTTGCTCTTGATCTAAAGTAGTTACATATACTTGACCTACTACATTTTTAGCAACTCTCATAAAATCAGTAGGAATCGTGTATGTCACAACTCCATTTAATTCATCTACATAATTTAAGTTATCATCTACTAAAAAACTATCCCCAGATTCAAGTGCTATGAAAACTTTTACGTTCTCTTGGCTCAATGAGAGAGGATAGTTATTACGTGTAATATGAAATTGTAGTATTGCTGTATTAGTATCTTGATTCCAAAAACTAACACCAAGTTTACTTAAACTCTGATAATTAGCTGTTGTTTCTAATTTAACATTAGTTATTTTATCCATTGACATATTTTGTCATCCTCCTACAAATTAGTGCCTTTAAATTGAGTCCAACTTGAAATACGTTCTGGCTTACCTGATGAAGAAAAATAAGCGATTATTTGTTCAACTGGCGCAGTAGAAGCTACACGAGTTAATGTTACTCTGAAACGACTACTTGTCACGTTGTCTACATAGCAAGTCCAACCAGCAACACCAGGAAGTGGGAAGTCTTTTAATTTACTACTTGTTGCAGTATCGATGTACCATTCTTTGTTAGCGACAATGCCTAGTTGGTTCATATTTGTAATATGGTTAGGCACTGCTTCTGCTACACCACCAATACTTGCTAAACCAACATGACACCAACTAGAAGCTCCGTTTGTATCTGCAAAGTTATTCACCGAAACTAAACGAGTGAATTGCATTATGTCACGATCGAATGTATTTCTTGTTAACGTTTGTTTCATAACACCTTGAACATTAAAAGCACTGTTGTTTAAGAACCAACCACCATCTCGCATTTCTTTCGGCAATGGGAAATCTGATACTCTCATAGTATCAACAGTGTTCATATAATAATCCCCAGGTTCGAGTAAATCAGCCATTCTGTTGAAGTGTTCTACTGGGAAACTCTTAGTTCTCCCACCTGTTTCGTAAGTTGAAATTGGTGTTTTAGGTGCTTTCATTTTTTCAAACAATCCACGCATGAATATTCCATGTACTTCGTGTGCGCGATAGTTAGCTGCACCAACTGTTACACCGACAAGTAAAGCCTTCTTACCAGTTTCTTCATCGTAATAGATTTGGCAACCTTCTGCTTCTGCAAAGTCTCCAGGATATTCATTTCCAGATATACCAATATCGACTTCTTTTTGATATAATTGTTTTCCGTTTTTCAAATCAAATACGGTCATAAAATTTGGTATTTCTGGGTTGCTATCCCCTGTGTACCAATATAATTTACCGTCATCGTAAGCACACCCTTGCATTGGTTGAGTAATATCTCCAAATGATGTTAGATGCTTAGGTATATCCATACTGTATAAAACCTTATCGACTTTATTATCGATATCTTCTATTCGTCTAATTTCTACGTAGTTAGCAGTTTGTCGAGATTCCCATTCACTCTTAGGATATTCAATTCTTAACATGATTAATCCTTCATGTTCATTGATATATGGTGTCATATATGGACGTTCTGGATGACCAGTATATACTTCTTCCATATCATACTCACCATAACCTAAAGTAATATCTGGACGATAAGTGAACCTAACTAATGCACGATAACCATCTGGTCGTTTAATGTTAGAATAAATCCATGTCTTGTTTTCTACTTTGTCATGTCTTAAAGCAATTTGCGTTCCATGACCACCACCGTCAATTTCCATTTGCGAAAGGAATTGACCGTTAGCTTTCATTTTCGTTAATTTATAATTTTCTCTATAAGCCTGTGTTTGATATGCTATATCACAAGTTTCATCAATTAAGAATGATTGCATAACAGAGTTGGTCATTGGTGATAGGTTAGTAAGATATTGCCAAGAAGAATTCGGAATATCAAATTCAAACTCTTGTGCTAACATTTGATTTCTTGTTTCTTCTACAGTATTAGTTAATTCTTCTTTATCTATTTCATGTCTGTTAGAATCTGATAATAATCTATCAAACAATGTTTCGTGTCTTGTTCCTAACGTGTCCAACCTAGCGTCTTTAACTTCTTGTAAACTGTTTTTCCCTTTAGATAAGACTAAATTATCATAGCGCTTATTAATGATATTCAGTCCACGTTCAACAGTTTTAAATCTTTCATCTGTTATCTGTGCAGAGTGATGGGCTTCCTTTTCCTCTAATTTGTGATATCTGAACTTGTCTGCAAATTCATTAACAAAAGTTTCAGTTCTTAAAAAGTTAGTGTGCAATTCTTGTCTGAAACCTTGTCCAAGTGATGACGTTAAGCTTTTTTGTAGTTTTAACATTTATCTAAGCTCCTTTTTAAATCATTATTATTGTGTCTATAGGAAACCAATTACTAGCTGTTATTGTGGATTGTGTCGCACGTTCTAAATCTATATTACCTGTCGTTTGAACACGCCACCTTGCAAAATTAGGAGTGCCAGAAATAATGGAACTATTTTGTACAAACGGCCGACTTTCACTCAAAACCACATTTAAACTTTTTGGTAAATAACCGATAGTTCCTATTGCTGTTAAACCTTTAACCGCACCTTTGAGCGATAAAAAAGAAACACCACTGACTGAAATTACTTTAGCCTTCGGTGTTTCGTTTGCACTATATGGGGTTATACCGTTGTTCAATACAATGTCTTGCCAACCTGTATCATGAACTGTATTTTCAATAGCACTTTGTAGGTTAGCGATTTGAATTTTAATACTACTCAAATCTTCTATAACATCTGTACTGTTTAATTCTTCAATATTATCAGGTAAACCATTCACGCAACTTACATCGGTGAAAGGGAAATATTGATTGCCTTCTTTATCTATTAAGGGTCTAGCATCTATAACAGCCATTTAACCCCTCCTTTATTAATCATCGACTAATACGCTACCCATCACATCACCATAAAAGTCATAACTGTGATTATTATTAACATTCCAATTACCTTGTGCAATCGTACTGTTAGCACGTTTAATTCTTTCGTTTGTTCTTGTTTGTATATCGATAATATCTATTTTAGCATTACTAAATTCTATATCTACTGGTTTTTGTGTAAGGGGGTGATACTTAGTTAATTTGACTACTTTTAAATCTGTATTAAAATTTAAAGGTTTATGAATAAATCGAACAATATTATTCTCTTTAACATCTTCTTCACCTATATACATAATATCGTCGCCATTTGTTAAGTAGTTCGTTGCCAATTCTACTGTTGGTTCATCATTCAACTGTTCTTTCAACCCGTCAATTAGATCTGTTGTGTTTGTATATTTTTCATCAAACACAGTAGGCGCTTGCATGTGACCAAAAGCTTCATAATTCGGTGATTTATATTCACCGTATACGTGGTAAACGTCTTTGCCTTTTAATACAGCTGTTAAGTTGAGTATGGTTGTTTTTTCAGTCCCAACATACATGACTGGTGGTTTGTTTTTATAATCAACACCCGATTTACCACCTCTAAATACAACTTTAAAAGTATGTTTTCCTTTGCTTAGGTTTTTTGCAATCGTAACCGAATCTGTTTTAGCAGTTTTTCTGTATTGTTCAAAAGTATTTACTTTCTTATCATCAAGATAGATATCGACAATGCCACCTTTTGAGCCTTTCTTGCGCGTCCAATTCAAAGATTCGTTACCCCATTTACATGTAAAACTTACACTGTAACTTGCTCCTACTTTTTCTGTTGTCCAAGTTCCTGTTTTATCAAAAGTACCACTATATTTTAAATCTTTAGGTTTTATAGGTTTATAATTTTTCGTTTCTGATTTGGTTTTCTTTTTACCGTAACCCCGAATGATTGTTTTTAAATCCGTAGTTACAATTTCTAAACTAACATCATCAGAATTACCTCTATATATCAAAGGGAAATTCGCGCGTGTATAAAACTGGTCTGGACTATAAAAGTATATTTTTTTATTATCTGCAAAATAAATATAATTAAAATACTCTGCACCTTCGGTTATATATTCCAAACCATTTTTATTACCTAACTCTGAAACTTGTGCTAGACGCTTATTATCGCCGATTATTTCATATTTAAATCCTAGTGGTTCGTTATCAAATGCAAATTGAAGGAACTGTTCAAGTGTATAGTTTGGTGCATTATCATCTTCAACTGTTTCGGTATTCAATTCTTCATCTTCAATGTCTTTCTCAATGTAATGGTTTTGAAATTCCATAAAAATATGTTTTGCTTCTACTTCACATGTTATTACCTGTGTGTCAAAAGATAATGAAGTAGATTTAATTACATAATGTTGATTGTCATATATGATGTAATTTTCATTTACCAACATTTCAAATATATCTTCTGTTCCACTAACTTTTATAGCAGTAAATGATATTGAACGATCACCGTTTTTCTCATATTCATATTTAAAAGTATCTGGATCATAATCATGCAATACCTCCACAAAATTACCAGCTCTATTTTTTAATATCAATTCTTTGTTTCGCACAATATCACCTACCTGTATACAAAGTTAAATTCAAATTCAGTATAAACATTCGTTATATTGTTTCCTTCTATTGCTATGTTGTTCATACCTTCTGCTAGATTTATCCAATCCAAATTACTTTCAAAACCTACTCGTTTATTACCAATAATAGGATGCGTACCGTTCAACGTTAACGTTTGTGAACTCTTTAATGTTCCATAATATATAAAACGATCCCCAGTAGTGTGATTGACAAGTGATAAACCGTTTGGTGCATCTGCTTTTATTCTGATAATAAGTTTATGGTTTAACGGGTCTATAGTGTCATTACTACCGTTCCATATTTTAAATCCCTTTCTATTATGCCTATAACTTATATCTTGGTCTGTTATCAAACCACTCTCAAATTGCCAGTTATCAGATAAAAAATTAACATCCAGTGTATCTTTTAACGATTCTGAAAAACCTTTGATAACTACAAATGTAACTTCAAATTCTCCAAACTTAGTTCCTATATCTGTAATTGCATTTTCTTCACAATATACTGCGTACTTTATCGCTGGCATGTCAGAATGAACAATAAAAAAGGGGTCTCTCCTAAATAGGAGACCCCTCAATTTATGTTTAAATAACTTGTAATCTTGTGTATCTGTGCCACGATAGAAAAAACGTAGTACCAATTTGAATGTGCCAAATGATGCTCTACCTATCCTAATACCATCTCTACCTTTCGTTTCGACAGTGTTGGGTATAACTTCAACACCTTCTTCTTTGGCGTCTAAAAATTTCAAACCTTTTAAGTCAGTGAGAGTAGTAGAAAAATCATCGTTAAAAATTGTTACCGTTTTTACCATTAGAATACGACACCTCCTTTAGAATAAGCTGACATTCTAGCTCGTCTACCCTGTTCTTGGCTTACATTACGTTCATTAAACCCAGTTGGTTTATGTTCTAGGCGTTGATTACTAGCAACTAGTTGAGTAAGTAATTCAACTTGTTTTTGAGTAGCTTCTAGTTGTTTTGCCATGACATTAATCATTTCATTGTCGCTATTGCTAGTAGCCGACGGTGTGCGCATTTGATTAGGTCGTTTGTTTTTCTTATTACCTTCTATTCTTTGTCTAGCTATAGCAAGTAACTTCATTGCGTCAGATTGTCTACTTGGGTCTGTAGGTATTACAAATTCTGGATGTCCTTCTTCTGCTAAATTGTATAAACCAGACGAATTAATCAATCCACCAGTGGCAAAACGACGCCCACCAGATGGACCCCAACCACTCTTGCCATATGGTAAATCTCTACGCCAGTTTTTATTGTTGAAGAAAGCTAGCAACTGATCGTAACCAGATTTGATATTTCCATGTCCTTTCATGGCATATGATTTAAACGTACTAGGTACGTACTGTAATAAACCTTGTGCTGGAGTGCCACGTAAATTGTTAATATCTCCGATGTTACCTTGAGTTACTCCTGCATCACCATTTGACTCTCTAGATATTTGGGCAATGATACCTTTTCTTTCTGCACTTGAAAGATTCACTTTCATTTTCTTAGCGGCTTTGTCAATTGTACTTCCCCATGCCGAAGGTTTTTTCTTACCTCCTCCACCAAGACCTTTGAGCCATTCAAGTACATTGGATTGTGGTTTACCATTTTTATTAAGTTGGAAATGAAGATGTCCTGAACCTGCCGTAAATGCACCAGTGTTACCTGATTTAGCAATTAAATCACCAACACCGACCTTTTGGCCTTTGCTAACTAATTGTTTGCTTAAGTGCATATACCAGTTAGTTAATCCTTTACCTATATCAACTTCAATAGATTTACCGCCGCCATAGTCATTCCATACTTTTGATACTTTACCTCCAGCAACAGCTTTAACGTTTGTACCTGGCATCATACCAAAGTCCACACCATAGTGTTTACCACCGTTAAATCCTAATCCACCAGTGTAGTTACCGAATTTCTGCCAAATATCATGTTTTAACAACCATCCAGCGTCACCTTCGCCACCTTCTGCTTCTTCAAACCAAGATTTGATTAAGTCAGTAGCTGCTGATTTAAGTTTTTTAAACATACCCCCCATTAGATCATAAGGAACGTTGCCTTTTTCAATACCAAACGAACTCATACCGACACCCATACCATCTAATATTTTATTAAGTAATTTACCCGGCTTTTTAATCCAGTCCATTACATCACCAATATTTTTAGTAATCCAGTCTTTTGAAAACTTACCTGCACTAGTTAAAGCTTCGCCAGTCTTCTGCATACCTTTTGATATACCATGTTTGGCAGAATCGTAAGTACCATTTACTGCATCCCATCCTTGCTCTAATAAGTTCTTATCTTTCTTCTTGTTCTTACCTGTACCTTTAGAGAATTTAGGAATTTGTCCTGTTTTTTGTAACTTAGATGTAGTACGACCATTAATTACTCTATCGCCTTTATCTAACATTACTGTAGCGTCTTTTCCTTGTGGTGCAAATACCGAGCCGTTACTCTTCTGAACTAACTCTTGATAACCTCCAATTCCTCGAGCGTTACCTGGACCACTATCATTCACTGTAGCTAATGTAGGGCTACTTATTGCACCATTTGAAACTACATTACCAGAAGCACCTTCTGTACCCGTTGATAGTTTAACTGGTTTAATCATTTCTTTCCCCATGCCTAGCATAGAACCAACTTTATTAATACCTTTAATTAAACTATTCAGACCTTTTTCAACGCCACCCATCATGTCGTCGAAGAATCCAGTAATCTTGCCAATGATTTTCTTCAAGCTATCTCTCATTACTCCAAAAGCACCTGTTACTTTATCCTTGATGCCAGTAGCCATTCCAACCACTTTATCTTTAATATTCGTCCACTTATCAACTAAGTAATTACGGACTGCATTAAATATCTTACGTGTTCCTGTTGATAAAGAGTTAAATTTGTCTTTAACACCGTTCCATAGCGCTTTAGCAAGCGAAACTACTTTATTTTTTATAGCATTCCACACACTATATAAGAAGTTTCTTATTTTACTTGTAATTGAATTCACACTATTTCTCAAATTAGTAAACATACTTTTTACGCCGTTCCATAAAGATTTAGCTCTTGAAACAACGCCGTTTTTAATATTTGTCCATAGTTTTAAAGAGAAATTCTTAACTGCATTAAATATCGATATAATACCTTTTTTCAAAGCATTAAATGTGTTTGTAATTCTAGATTTTAATACTTTAACAATATTTATAATGCCATTTTTTATTGCGTTCCATACTTTGATAGAGAATGACTTTATAGAATTAAATATAGTCACTACTATACGTTTAACAAGATTGAAGTTAGTTCTAGCTTGATTTACATAAGCTTTAATAATTGCAACTACACCATTTTTTAATAATGTCCAAATTTTAATTGCTGCTGCTTTCATTCCATTCCATAAAGTGGACAACACATTTTTCAATGCCTTAATAGGATTTTGAATTGCGTATTTAATTCCATTCCATGTAGTAGTAGCAACCTTTTTGAGTGTATTCCAAACTGCTATTGATGATTTCTTAATAGCATTCCATATATTTATGATGTATGGTTTAATGAAACCAAATACAGAGATAGCAGCTCTCTTAATAGCGTTCCAAGCCGAAATAACTGCATTTCTAAATGTACTATTAGTTTTCCATAGATATATGATGCCACCAACTAATGCAGTAATAGCAGTTATAACTATACCTACTGGTCCAGTCATAAATCTTATTGCTAGTCCTAAACCTCTAGTCGCTACTGTTGCCGCTTTTGTAACACCTGTCCATACGACCGTTGCTGCTGCAGCCACTTTCGACTTAATAGCTTGTGCTGTTTGAGAAGTGGTTAAAGCTGCAACAGCATACCTATACGCGTTAGCTATACCTCTAGCAGTAGCAGTAACGTCATTCCACAATGCTTGCGAAGCAGTAGATATTTTAGCTGCTGTATTATGTCTTGCGAAGAATTTTATCAATCCCGAAAGACCGCTAAACATTCCACCAATCATACTTGTGAATTTACCAAATATAGTTAGTACGGGTCCCATTGTTACTAATGTGATACCTAGCCATTTTACTATTCCACCAAGTGTTTTTTGAGTGCCTCCATCTAAACTTTGCCACCACTTAATAACACTTGAAATACCACTTGTTAATTTACTAAAAGCACTACCTATTTTTTCTCCCGTTTCTTTTGCCCATTGTTGCGCACCAGGGGATTTAAGAAGGCTTTCAAATTCATGCAATGATCCTTTAGCTTGTTCAAATACGCCACCTAGTAAACTTTCACCAATTTGACCGATATAAGCCTTTGTATTCTGAACCATACCTGACCATGACTTAGAATATGCACCAGCCATTCCACCAGCAAAGTCATCCATTACAGCAAGGAAGTCTTTCGAACTTACTTCTCCTTCTGTAACCATTTTTCTAAATGCATCATAAGACACACCTAAATGTTTCGCCATTGCATTACTGAATCCTGGCATACCTTCTTCAACCATATTCAATTCTTCTGTCATTAATTTACCTTGCCCCTGAACACGGTTAAATATCATTGCCATTTCAGATACTGGTCTATTAGAACCAACTGCAGCATCACCAACTAATTTGATGTATTTCTGTAGCTCTTTACCTTCTTTAACTCCTGCTGCAAGCGCACCTGCTGCAACGTCAGTACCTTCGGCCATTGTAGTCATACCGCCTTGAATAGCTTTTGCTACTTGGTCTGTTATAGATCCAACTTCTTTAGTTGAATATCCTAACCCCTCCAATTTAGCTTTCGCACTATCCAAACCAACAAGCCTATCAAAACCTAATTTAGCTGTAATACCAGCCATTGCAGTTCCTGCAATCAACGCTGGTTTAGTTATACTACTTGTGAGTGAACTCCCCATGTCTTGCGCCTTTTGTCCAACACCAGTCATACTTTCGCCAATACTACTAAAACTGTTGGCCAATCTTCCACTTAGTGAAAATTTTTCTTTGTAATATTGATTTAAGCGACCGTATTCATCACGCATTGCGTTTATAGAGTTTGCTTGCTTGTTATATTCAGTTTGAAGTCTAACAGCCTTAGCACTATTAGAACCTTGAGCTTGCGATACTTCATTATATTGTTTTTCTAACTCATTTAAGTTTGTAGTACCAGATTTAATTGCACCATCTAAATCGTTCATTCTTGATTTATAAGATGCAGCACTTTTTTCGCCATATTTAAAGTTATTACTAGATAATTTTAAACTTGAATCTAATGATCTAAACTCACGTTTTATTCCAGCTAATGTTTTACTAACCCCCATGTCTTTCATGGATAAGTCAATTTGTAATCCTTTTATTCTTTCTGCCATTACTCCACCTCCTTCTTTTGAGATGTATTACATGAACGCATCAATCATTGACTCTGATTTCTTAACATTTTTCTTGTTAGATTCGTCAACAATTTCCATAAAAAAAGAAAAAGGCATATCCATTAAATTATTAATGTCTTTGCCTTCTTTCATCATGTCTTTTACGAATTTTTTTATATTGTTTTTACTATCTTCCCATGAATTAATTTTTCCTATTTTCGCGTTACTTGTGTCGCCACTCATTTCAAAACCTTGACCTGAGGCAACGAATGTTATTTGTTCAATTAATTCAACGTTTCTAGTTACCGCGTCTAAACCTTCTAGTAGTTCTTTTTTAGTAAATTGATTATTGTAGATTCTAACTACTAAATCAGTGACAGTATGTATATCACAGTTACTATCACCATTTTCAATCTTAGATAATGTGTCTAGGCATTCCCACACTATTTCTAACTTGGTATTTAAAGGGGATACATATATTTCAGAATCTAAAATATAACCATTTTCATCGTAATCTTTTACAAGTTCGATTTTATTAACCTTCATAAGAAACGCCGCCTATTATTTAAGTAATTCTTTTAATCTTCTTTCGTTTTCTTCATTAACAACACCATCAGAAATAAATTGGATTTGTTCTTTGATTTTGTCGTTAACTTCTGGTGCGTTCGTACCTTCTAAAAATTCATCTGCAGTAAATTGTTTTTTATAGAAGTCCACAATAATTTCAATCATGTAATACAATGCTTCTTTTTCAGATTTAAAATTGCTATTTTCCACTTTCATAACTCGGTCTTGTAAATCTAATAAAGCTGGTCCAGGTGTGAATGGTGGTGTTAAAAATGTATTTGATTTAGTGATTTCACCTTTATCGTTTACTTCTTGAATTAACTCTACGAAATTTCTTTTTGTTCTTTTAGCCATAGTTTGATTGCTCCCTTATATATATGTTTGTTTTTTATTTGCAAATAAAAAGAGGGCGTTAAGCCCTCGATAGTTGTTATTCTTCTTTTTCTTTGATTAATACCTTGCCACGCTTGTTATCACTTGTTGTAAGGTCTAATATGCGATCATGTGATACTTTTTTATTTGCTGGCTTAGGAAATGTATCGCCAGCATTATATACTTTGTTCTTATCTTCTAAATCAATGAACTTGTGTAAGACTTCATATCTTTTCTTAGCCATAATCAAACCTCCTGTATGTTATGCGCCTAATTCTTCTTCTGGAGTCGTTGAACCTGTATCTTCGTTACTACTTTCAGAAGATTGTCCAAACACTGCTTCCCAAATAGCGTCTTTCATAACTGTAGTTCCTTTTGCATCATGCCCCATTAACATAGCTTTTTCTTCTTCAAAGCCTTTTACTGGTGCTTGCATAAATTCTGCAGTAGTAGAGTCAGAACTGAACTCAACACCATCTTCTTTAGTGTTTCCTTCTACTTCTGGGAATGTAAATAAGCCTTTAGGCAAGCCAACATATTCACGTGACCCATCTTCCATAGTCTTAGCAAACATAACTGCTACGTACGGTGGTGTATCATTACCAACTGATACAATGCCTGATTCTGATTTTTCTAAACCAAATAGAGCTACTCTATCTTCTAATGGTAATTTATGGAAACCAGCTTCTACTTCAATAGTTCCATTAGCTACTGCCATTTCTGCTACTTGGTTATCACCATAAGCTTTTTCAATTTCTTGGTCTTTAGACACTGAAATTTCTTGTAAATATTTAATACGTTCTGGATCAGTTACTTGTTGCACATCTTCACCATGTACTTTGTAATAAAATTCAGTTAAACCTGTAAATGAACGGTAATTTTTCTCTGCCATATTAAAACACTCCTAAATTTTGTAATATTGTTTGCCTTCAAATCTTTTTGCTTGGTGGTACAATTTAAAATCCTTGATATACTCGGGTTTAATTGATGAAGTTTCGCCAAACCCCAATTGCTCCCACATAATTCTTTGCAATAAAAAAACGAGCCTATCTGATAGGACTCGTCCATTAATGCCTGTATTTTGTTTTACGAAGATATCTATTTGGAATAGGTATTCGTATGTCATATTGTCGTCATCTGCAAAATCAGAGGGCTTAGGTGTGTCTATTGGGTCTATGACAATACATGTCGTCTTGATTTCTTGTGCGTTTGGATAATCGTAAAATTTAATATCGTTTTTATTAACGTTGTTCATAATTTCTTGATTATCTGTAATCGCTTTGTATATCTTCATCATGATGTCTTCCACTCTTACACCCTCCTTCTGATTTCTTCTTTCACTGTTCTAAAATAAGTTTCTCTACCTTCACGCATAGCTCGTTCAATTACACCTTTACCAGCGGTATTAACCCACTTACCTGAACGGTCGTAATGACCAAATTCATTAAGGTGAATTATTCTGTAACGTTGCTTAGGACCACGCCAATGAATTTTAACTGTACGCACGCCACCAATAGTCATTGGTTTAGATAAAGAAGTTTCAGACACTGATTCACCAGTATCTTTAAATGAACCCATATCTCTTTTTATAATCTGTACAACCTTTTGACCGCCTTTAGTTAAAGCAAAATCAGTTATACGTTTAGTTGCAGATTTACCAAACTTCTTTTCCAAATAAGCGATAATTTCTTTATCACCTTTAACAGATATTGTCATTCTTCTTCACCAACCACCTTGATGTAATTAGGAGTCTTAGCAAGAGCCACATTTTTTATATTAAAAAACAACCCTTTATAAATACCGTTTTTTATTTCAAATGTTTGATTAACATTGGGTATAAATTGGGGTTGTGGGTT
Source organism: Staphylococcus sp. 231237_7MaSpsaltlick (assembly GCF_043107035.1). Classification (NCBI taxonomy): domain Bacteria; kingdom Bacillati; phylum Bacillota; class Bacilli; order Caryophanales; family Staphylococcaceae; genus Staphylococcus; species Staphylococcus sp. 231237_7MaSpsaltlick. The sequence goes on along the minus strand of NZ_JBICNX010000012.1, from coordinate 99,294 downwards.
TCTAATATTTAATGTGACTGACCTTTTACTAAGTTCTAAGTTGCCTAATTGAACATCTTTTTGTGTAGGTTCATACAATCCTCCGAAACAACTATAAATTTCTACTGGCTCATTCATTCCAGCTTCTGGACCATCGCTCATGTTTTCATAAAACGAAACTCTGAAATCTAATTGATTAAGATTCATCGTCTATCACCTCTAAGTTATCTGAACGCCATTTAGCCAATTTAGCTCTTAATGTTTGTATTAGAGCCATAGATGATGCTGGTACTTCAAAGCTTTGTTCATTCGTTGTTATTGAACGGTTGTCGTTATGGTGCGCAACTATATTTAAAACTGCTAAATTAAAAAGAGGATTATCCTTATAAAAAGGGTCATCCTCCTTGTTCTGTGAAACTGCTGTTTTAACTTCATTTATAGCGCCAGGTAGATAAACTTCCATAATTAAGTCGTCATCAAAATCATGATCTACACGTATCGCTTTTTTTACTGATTCAACGCTATCTAATTTAAACATTGAATTCACCTACTTTTCTTATGCTCCTAGTTCGCCATCTGATTCTTGTGCAGCGTCTTCAAACGTCACAAAGAAACCAGCATTTTCATCAGCTTGTTTAACATCGAAACGGAAAGCGCCCATCAAGTATTTACCGTAGATTTGGTTTTCAATCCATTGAACTGACATGTCAGTACGGTCTGCGAAGAATACGCCACGCTTGATATCTCCAATAAATGCTTTTGCATCACCATTAACACCAAGTAAATCATCACGTACAACTGTCACATTCATACCTAACACAGTATTACCAGCTGTATTAATAATGCTATCTTGTAATAAATAACGACCGTTACCATCTTTCAAAGTATCTAGTTTTTGGTAGAAACTTTGTGTACAGATGATTTGACGGTCGTAGCCTGGGTCTAATTTGATGTTAATAATTGATTTTAAATCATCAACATTTGAAACTGTTGTTGGATTAAAAGCTTTTAATACAGTACCAATTCTTTCATTTAACGTATTGATTTTTTGCTCGTTGATATTTTCAGATACAATAGCAGTTAAGTTAGCAACTGAATCGTCCAATGCTTCTTGTGAGATTGGAATAGACCCACGATAAGTCTGTACTTTCCATTCAATTGATTTGAATTCTGGTTTAGCTAACTCTGGGTTTGCTTCTAATTCTGCAACTGTACTGAATTTAGCATTAGCACGTTTCAAAATTGGGTACTCTCCACTAGGTCCATTAACCTTTTCTTTTTGTACTAACTGTGATAAGTCTTGTACTGTGTTAACTTCTTTTTCTGGAATATATTTAATGTCATGTGGAATTGTTACGCCTGCATCATCAGATTTAACATTATCTCGTTTTGCCCCTTTAGATTTCATATATTGTTCGAAACCTAGGATTTCCTCGTTAGTTTCTTGATTTTGATTTAATTTCGCCATAGATCGTTTCGCTCCTTCTTTTTTCTTTTTGTCTTTTTCTTCTTCCAGTTCTTCTTCTGTAGGTTCTTCTACTTTCTCGATAGCTGGTGGTTCATCTTTCGCCTTATCATCAGACGATGGTTTGTCATCCTCTGTTTTCGGCTTATCTTCTTCATCTGACTTATCATCGGTTGGTTTATCCTCTGACTTGTTGTCGACTACCTCTGCACCTTCATCTTTTTGCGGTACTTCTTCTTGCTTAGGTGCTGATGATTCAATTTCTTGTGATAATTGTTCAAGTTCTTCATACTCTTTTTTCTGCGCATCGATATCAGCTTTTAAATTACGAGCTGTTTCAAGGTCGCCCTTGTCAATTGCTTCTTGCGCTTTAGTAACCAAACTCGATAACTCTTTTTTACGGTCATCTAAATTAGCCATTTATAATCCTCCTTCTTAAATTTGGGTATAAAAAATAGCCTTACGTATTAAAACGAAGGCCTTCCAGTTCAATTGCTATTTTTAATTTTTCTAGTTCTCTAACTTCGGTGAGATCTTGCGAACGTTGAGCTACTAACACGCCAGTGTCTTTATATGCTGGTGTAGTAACCACACTTACATCGAGTAACTTATCGAATTGTTCTACGTTTCTAACATACTCTCCTTGTTCAACCGTCCAAAAATAACCTGTATCTTTACCGTTGTTATCTTTTGGAAACCACGCATGGAAACTACATTCGTTAACATTACCAACGTCTATGTTTTCGTATATATCTTTAGCATACGAAGTATTAGGCAACTTACACTTGAACTTCAAACCTTTACTATCAAGCGTCAGTTCTAATGTTTCTGCTTTTGTTCTACCTATAACATATCTGTCTTCATGGTTTATTAAGCATTTAACGTCACTAATATCTACATCATCTAGTGCATGTGGTAACACCCGTTCTTTAAATCCACCTACATCGTTACTCAAAGAATTGAATATTAAAGCGTATCCTTCAATAACCATGTCTTGTGTAGTGTCAACGTTACTGTTAGTCATAATCATCACCCCCTTTAAGGGTGTTCTTTTCAACTTCTTTATCTATTTTAGAAGCCTGATAGTTTTTCAGTGTTGATAATGGCGCTCTGTTAAGGTCCACAAGTGGCTCGTCACCATGATCAATAGGTTGATAACCGAATACACTACGCGCTTCATCTGTAGATATAATCCCTTTACCATGCAACTCTGTGATACGTTGCAATTGTAGTTCGGGGTCAATATCAATTAATCGAGAAGAATCAAACTCTAATTCGTACCCAGAATCAACGAATTTAAATATTTTAGTTTCAAGTTCGGCAATCATCATTTTGAATATTGGGTCTAATGTACTTTGTAAATATTCAAGATTGGCTTGCGTTATTGAAGTATTAACAGTTTCAATACCTAATTTAGATACTGGCAATCCAAATGCTTTAGCAACCTGCGAAGTACTAAACTTATAACTGTTCAAGAAGTTCAAAACTTCGACAGGTATTTGTAATCGTTTGAAGTCCATCGTGTCATCAATAGCAACTAAACCACCATTGTTTTTTAACTGACTTTCAGAGAAATTCTTTTTCAAATCTCTTAATTGTTCCGAGTTTATTTGACCCTTCTTGTATTGCAACACTGATGTCGATGTACCACCGTTATCAAAGAAGTTACGCAAGAAACCTTTCGACCCTTGTGATATACCTATTTCATGTGCCAATGCATATAACGGACTGTAACCCACATAACCATCTAACGTGATATATCTAAAGTGCAATATATCTTCGCTAGTTATCTTAACTGCATTTCCTTCATAATCTTCACTAACGTTGTAAATAATTTCTCCGTCTTTTTCTTCAATTCCTACTAAGTCGTTATGTAAGAAATTAAAGCCTGTAGGGAAATCGTTTTTATCTCTTATGATTTCAACGAATGATTGTCCATTGAGTAACATGTTTGCGATGATGATGAATTTGAAGTGCCAACCTGGTAAATCTGAATGTGGATTATTATTAAATAGATTTAATATTTGATTCATCACTGTGTTAGTTTCGTGACCTTTAACTTTTAACTTAGTGCTTGCAATGTCTGCAGATATAATTCTTGTAGCAGTGAATACATCGCTATTCTTTAAAGCATTTATCCCTGTGTAACTTGCATGTGTACCATGTTCTTGAAAGTACAATAAGCGCTCTAGATCCTTACTCATTCTTTCTTCTTTATTGCTAAACCCTAAATCTAGTAATGGCATTAATTTTCACCTCCTTTACCATTCGAGGTATTATCATATGATTGGTTAAGTATTCCTGCCATACCAATAAAAATAAAACCACCAACGATATACGCTAACGGTTTCCAAAATATATATAATCCGTAAAATATGCCTGCTATACCTACGATAAATAATAAAAGTATTAATAACGCATAAAGAATTTTGCTCATAGCCACACCTCCTATAAGAACATCGGCATAAATGTTTCAGTATCCCATTCATGTTCACTCGCAATTACATAACCGAATATTGTAGCCATGAGTGGGTCAATCTTATGTCTGTTCATTTTCTTTTCAATCATTATTGAGTCATTAACATTTTTAGCAATTGCATTTTTAACTGCTGTATCAAGTAAAGGGTTTTTATGATGCTTAACATCACCATTTATCACATTCAATCTAAAATCTAAGTTAGGATTCGATAGTGTTTGTGGACCTTGTCTAATTTCATACAAATCATAAAACCATTCTCTACGCTCTATCTCTGCTAATACTCCATGTATTGAATACGGGTCATAACAAATCGCTTGTACATCTAAGTTGTACCTATTTACATAGGTTTCGATGTAATCTAATACTTGGTTAGTATTTATAATGCCACTAGACAAGTCTGTAATGGTGCAGTATCCTTCTTCTGATAATTGCCTATAGTCTATAAGGTCACGCTCAATCTTGCCTTGTAACCCACCCTTTGTGCCTACAAACGAATGTGAAGTAATATAATACTGTTTGTTTTCTTCGTCTAAATGTATAAAGGAAACTGCAGTTAAATCATCTGCACGCGATAAATCAAGCCCGATGTATACTTTCGAATTGTTTATATCGAATTCGGTTTCATTCTTTTTCCAATCATTGAAATCTAAGTAAGACTCTGCACTTGCTTGCATCCAATAGTTAAAGTTTTTTACTAAAACTCTAAACATAGAGCCTTTCTTAGTAGCTTCTGCAACACGTTTTTCAAGGAAATCGTCAATTTGTTCTTTGAGTTCATCCGTTTCATTTATAAGTGGATTAGATTTTGCCCACATTGTACTGTCTTGCCATTCATCTTCTGAATCTTGTTCAAATATGACTGCAAAGTATTCATCATCCGTATATACTTCTGATAAAATATCTTTCGCATATGGCCATTCATCTGTGTACATTGGTGCGTTTAGATCAAAACCAGCTGTAGAAATGATAAATATTAATGATTGTAGTAAGTTACCTTGTCCTGATTGAATAAGCTCTAACATTTCATTAGTCTTTGCTGCATGGTATTCATCTATTACTGCTAAGAATGGTTCGAAACCATCAACTGCTCCAGTGTCACGTGACAAAGGTCTAATGTATGAACCGTCTTTAGTATGTGTAAGTAATTCTCTTACTTTCTTAACGTCTTTTTTTAATTCTGGTACTTTAGAAATAAAATACATAAGTTGTTTAGATACCATGTTAAAGACAATGCTTGCTTGTGACTTATCATTGGCAGCAGTAAACATCTGTCTACCTTCTTTAGGCTCTCTATCAAATAAGAAAGCGTATAGAACTAGTCCAGAAACTAAAATTGATTTACCTTGTTTCCTAGACATAGAGATAAAAGCTTTTTTAAATCTCAACATGTCATTATCTTTAGTAAACCAACCACGTACACTAGCAATAATGAATTTTTGAAACAATCCAAGTTTATTGATATTGCCTTTAGTATCGGGTAGCGCTTCAACGAATTTAATAACCTTTTTAGCACGTTTAGGCTTGTAGATATAATTCCAACTATCGTCATTAATTGACCGTTGTATGTCCTTTAAATGACGAATACAAGCTAATCTAGTATCTTTGCACGTTATATATGTTCCGGATAGTACCATAACGCAATATTTGTAGGCATCATCTCTGTATTCATTAGGTACATTCAACAATTCTTCATATGCTTTAGGTATCTTTACGCTAGTCATCGTCATCAACACCAAATTCATCATACACAGATTGCTTAACTTCACTTTCAGTAGGTACAACTATTCTCATACGAGAGTCAATAGTCATTCCTAATTGACCACAAATAGAACGTAACTCTTTCAATGACTCCATATATGCCATGAAAGCGCCAGTTTTACGATTAGTTTCTGGGTCAACCATACCTTCAATACCATCTTTCTGACTTATTGCACGATATAGCGTGTCGTTTTGGTCTAACACTTCGCAATACTTCTTGATAAGCGAGTAATCTAAATCTGCAATTGGTAATTGTTCAAGTAACGGGACAACCCTCAACCACTCTTTAGCAGCATTTTCAGTTAATCCTTCTGGAACATAATCAACATTAATTTTCTTAAACTGTTTAAGTCCATTCTCTTTTAATTCAGCTTGTTCCAATTCTTCTTTATTATGATTTCCTATCTTTGTAGCATTCAATTTAGGCTTTCTTCCTGCCATTCCAGCACCTCCTAACAATATATGGCTTATGAAAAGTTTTCATTTCTAGAATTTGGTTGCAAAAAAGGTCGGCTCGTTGTTCGCTCGTCTCAGAAGTGACGGGGGTTTTATTTCGCCCCAAAAATATTTTCAAATTTATTTTTCAAAAATTATCACGAAATTATTTCTCGTGAATTTTGTTATGGCATGAAATACATACCGCCTCTAAATTTTCCATATCCAGTCTTTTCGACCAATCCCGTTTCAATTCAATCTTGTGATGGACAATTAAGTCTTTGTCATTCACTACACCTTGAGCCAAACAATGTTGGCATAAGTAGTTATCACGTGTAAGCACTTGTATACGTAACTTGCGCCACTGTGTACTGTTGTAGAACGTTGTATACTCCTTATTACGTGAGTCATGTCTAACCTGTTGGTTATACCTTTGTGTATTGGCTTTCCTATAGTCTTGCAACTCGGTTTGAGTATATGACTTATTACCAAGTCGAACCTTTGGTTGAACAAACAAATGAATCAACTTCTTTCATTTGAATTTTATATTTATAATTAATATTTAATTTTGTTTTGTTAATAAGAAAAGATAAAACGAAATCAATTTGAAATCATTTTATCTTTGAGTTTAGAAATTGTTTCATTAATCAAATGCAAATTAATCTAATAAAGTTTATGATCAATAAAACATTTCTTTTGATATCCAATTGTTAAACAACAATCATCAATTAGTTTTTATTATTCAATGTTTCAATCAATCTCTTAAACTGATTAAACCTTTTAATATAATCAAATGAATGTTGTCTGTATAACTACACACAATGACATTACTGTGCATATCATTATTAAAGGGTATCCAAAGTGTATGACACCTTAACTCCCTCACCTTAATAAGTAGTGTCCTTTAATATATGTGTCCTTATTAGGTGGGTCGATTAAATAGCTGCATACAAAAAGACACACCTGCGGAATAGGTGTGCCTAAATATAATATAGTATCTTTATTTATAACGCCTTAACTGAATACCCTATGTTATCATAATAACCTGTTGACACTGCGCACTTCCACACCATTAGAAGTGCGGTTTATTCAAAGTTAATCCAACCAATTCGTTCAGCTGTATCTCTCATAATCTTATTACGCATTCTTAATACTGCGTCCCTACTTATAATCTTGTCGTCTGCTCTACGCTTAGTTAACTCATGTGCTATATCTGGCCATTCATATATAGCTAAATCCTTTTCCCAGTATCTGTATTCAATAACAGCCTTCTGTTCATCAGTCGCTCTATTATAAACATCTTCTACTGCTTGTAATGTTGCTTGTAAATTACGATACTTGTTATCTTTATGTAGCTTGATAACTTCATTCTCTACTGGACTACTAACAATGTTTGATTTGCCACCACCTATATTAGTATCTTGCGGTTGGTATAACAGTTCATATCTTCTATATGCTAACTGTCCTTTTAAATCATTGTAGTTAATCCAATATTCTTCTAACTTAGGTAAATCAGCTCTGCCAAGTTTCATATAATACCTCCAGTTATTTAATACGTTTATCCCATGCGTCTTTTATCTCTCTAATATCTTCATCTGTTAATTCGTTTTCTTTTAATCTCAATACAGCATCGCCATGATCATTGAATATAATATCTAATAAGTATGCCACCTCATATTCCAGTGCATCTATCTTAGTATCTTTGACTGCGTTGTATATAAGTGAAACGATTGCGATTGCACCTAGTAGAATAGTTGCTATAATCCAGAACATTACTTCTCCTCCTCATAATCTTTCGGCTGATCTATATCATCATGCGCCTGTTTTCTAATTATTATTTGATTTGTAACGTATTTACTTAGTTCATAAAGTGATATGATCATTAGTGTTTTTAATATTGGTAACATATTCATCGACTCCCCAATCCTAAAATGTCTGCCCTTATTTTTTTAACTTGCAAGTTGTATCTTTCTGCTAAATTCAATGCTTCTTTATACTCTTCATACAACCTTGCTTTCGTTAAGTCTTTTGTAGTTTCTAACACTTTCTCCACGACTACTGTATCAGCATAAAAACTCACAATAGAACCTGTAGCCATTTGATTATTTCGTGTTACAACGTAATAGTATTTACCTATTTCCATCTCACTCACTGTCCTTTCTTATAGCCTGCAGTAATTTATTATTTTTAGATGCTTTATTTATATTATTAATAGCTTTGTTAAATCTGTATCTTTTCAACGCCTCTTCCTTACTCTCTGCCTCGATCACAGTAAACGTTTCATTCTCTCGTGCTTGTGTAACATGAGTGAAAGGGTGACCAGTTGAATCTGTTAATGTGCGTATTAGGTATTGAATGGTATCACCGTCCTTATAACAAATTTGTTATATTATTTAATTAATATTTACGAAAATACATTTATTTGATATTGTTCTTATTAATAACTAACAAGGAGACATTTATATGAGCAATCAATCAACACAATCAGAAAAAATACTAGCTGCATTATCATATTTTAGTGTGTTTTTTGCGCCAATCCTATTCCCTATTATTGTATGGATATTAGCCAACAAACCTGTTTCTACTCACGCTAAAAAGTCTTTAGCTTATCACATCTTGCCTTATATCCTAATTTTTGTAGGTGCAGGTTTAATTGGTTTAAGCGAATCTAATTCTAACAACGCATTAGGAATCACTTTAATTGTTATTGCTGTAATTGCCTTTATAGGCGCAGTTTATTACGTAATATATAATTTATACTGTGGTATCAAAGTTTTATTGAAAGATAATTTATATTAAATAGTCCCTTTTTTGGGGCTTTTTTATTTCCTCAACATTTCCTTAACCCTCTGTACTATGTCTTTCTTACAAGTCTGATTCTTTGATGAACGTTCCATTGATTGTCTTTCCTTTTCTTCCTTTGATTTCGTCATACGCGTACTGTAAACACTCCTCTAATGTCATCCCATGTTGTTGTGCCAATATAATTAATGTAACGACTGTATCGCCTATACCATCTTTTAAGTCGTCTAGTTTGTTACGTGATAAAGCTGCACCAACTTCTCCAGCTTCTTCATAAAATTTCAATGCTTGTCTATCTGGATTACCTTTATCTAAGTTTTTATCTATACTCCATTGTTCTACTTGTTTAACTAATTGATCTAGTGTGTTAGTCATTTTGTTCGCCCTCATTCCATTTAGAGTTAGGTTTAATTAATCCACTTTCTTTTATCGCATCACTTAGTGACACTTCATCTTCTCCGAAATAAACATTTGCTAAGTATCTTCCAAAATTATCATCTTTATATGTTTGTACTAGCACTTCATTGTTGTATACCTTATCTTTTACAAACTCAGTAGCTTCTTTGTAATTCTCTTGTCCTCGTTCTGGTATATCGACATTCAATAAACGCAATCGTCTATCTGCAGAAATATCGAAACGGAAATCTAATATCACGTCTATTGTGTCTCCATCTACAACGTTGTAGCAGTTTGCTTTGAATGTATATAATTGTTCTTTAATCATTATTGTTGTCCTCCTATAATAGATATCACTAATCATTAAACTCTATAATATATTTATATCTATAACTGAATTAATCCCAATTCTCATATGCACGCTCGATATACCATTTAGCTTTTTCCACATCTTCTTTACCATTCTTGTGTGGTGATCTACTAAGATACTTAATCGCATTACCAATGTGATAAGCTACGTTAGCGTTGTAATGTTGTGTTACCTGCTCAATAAAATCTATCACTTCTATCTCACCGTAGTTATAATGTGATGGGTGATTTACTGTGTCCTCTGCATACTCTGGTACTGCATTCCACTCTATTATTGTGAAATCATAATTATCGTTTATAACTCTATACACACCATTATCTACTTTTATTTCGGCAGATTTACCGTTATCAGCTATTTCACAAACTTCGCCTATCATATCGTCTTTTAATATTTGTACTTTATAACCGACTTTTAAATCTTTAATTTTAAATAACGCTGTATTTTCTTCCTTACGCTTACGTTGTTGCACGTCGTTGAATTGTTTATATTCAGTAGCAGGTTTACTAACTCCTAACCCTACTTTTAAAATACTCTTATCACTCAAACGCTCCGTCTTACTCTCTATATAGTTACTCCACAAATCAAAGTTGTTAGTGTCTGTTAAAAAATATTCATTCCCTAATGAATTCACAATTGCCATGTTGTCATCATCTCCTCTGAACTCTAATTCAGACACTTTCCCAACAACTGTCATACCTTCGCTATACTCACTTTTGCCTATGTCATAAACGATAACGTAATCATCTAAATTTAAATCTCTAATCTTCATTTACTTAACCACCTTCGGGAATATATCGTTTTCCATTAAATCAGCTACATATTTACTACGTGGATGTACTTGCGGTGTTCCATCGTACAACCACGGGTGTTTGTCTCTGTGCTTCTCCTCTTTAACTTTGGCTCTTATACGTCTAACTTGTGATTCCATTTGTTTAATTTTCTTCTCTTCTCTATAATCTTCTAGGCGTGTTCCTTTAGGTGTTTTACATGCTTCGTGTAATGTCCAACCGTTTCTTAACCTCGTAGCTAAATAGTCCTTATAAAAACCGTTTGCTTCCATATTTTTTAAATTCTTACCTAGAATTGTGTACTCTTTGCCGTTTACACATAGCCTTTCCATTAATCTTTCACCTCTGGTTCGCTAAATTCTATGAATGTACCATCTAAGTAATCGTTAACGTGCTTATCCATGTCTTGACCAATCCACTCTAAAACTTCTTGTTCTTCTTCGTTTGGTCGTTGGATATATGGCACTACCTTTTCGAATTTAGCGTAGTATTTAATTTTCATTGTTCCTGGTTCATTCATTTAAATCACTCCAATACTCTAATTCCATAATTACTTTCGGAGTTTCTGCATACTTCTTAAAACTTCTTATATCTACTATTTGATTGTCATCTTGCCAAACACGACCATTTGCAGCGTCTAATACAGTTTTAATTAGATTATCTATATCTGGTTTAGTTCTCTTGTACTGACCTACCATTGCTACATGTTTCTTTTTACTCCATGATTTAAGTAGTGGAAAATGAAACTCAATTGTTAATCTGATTGGTTTATCTATCATCATGTATGGCATCTGTTGCCTTATCATCTTCTTATGATTTGTATACTTAGCAGGCATATAAGTTTGTACATATTTACCTACATTTCTAAATCTAGGTCTAGGTGATGCCATAGGTGCATCTACCGTTAGCTCTATACGTTTCATTTAGTCACTCCTACAGATAATCAAAAATATTATTTTGATGCGCTCGTTCTACTTTATAGTTTTTAATAAACGTTTCTAGTTCTTCATCATCCAAGAACCAACGTTGACCCTCATAAAATGTTTTAACGATTCCAGATACTCTATGACGTCCGTCTTTACAATTAGGTATTACTGAAAATTGTTTATTACCTTTTGAATCGAACAACCCATAACGCTCTCTAATTCCCATTTAGCACACCTCACGAATAGCGGGACGTGTATGACGTTCATTTAACTTTTGAATAAATAGGTCGTACGCTTTATTTTCGTCTCCATTTGCCCACTCTATGAATTTTTGAGCGTATATATCTGAACACTCAAGATTTTGTTTAACAAACTCTACAGTTATCAAAATTTGATACCTCTCATTCTGTAATCTTCACCGTCCATTTTGACTAATGTTGTATTCGACATCATTCGACTAAATATACGTTGTGCATCTTTGTTTTTACTTAACTCTTGTGCGTTTAAATTTGTCGTATAAATATTATGTTTGCCTACTCTTGATTCAATCAGTTCAAACATCTTACTTGTCGCAAATTCATTCATATTAATACCGAAATCATCGAATACCATTAGGTCAACGTCACTGATCACTTGATTTAATTCTTGTTCTGTTAGGTTACTGTCTTTGTTGTATGTCCCTTTTATTGTTGAAATCAGTTGTGGTACATTCATGTAAAGTACTGAATAACCTTTTTCTTTCACTGTATTTACTATCGACATGCTTAAATGTGATTTACCTGTACCGAATGCTCCTTGCAACAATAATGATTGTTTGTTCTCTAACGTGAAATTATTTGCATATCTCACACATAATACTTTCGCTCTTGCTAAATCATCATTTGTTGCGTTGTAGTTATCAAAATCGCAGTTAGCTAAATCGTCATTAATAATTGATTTCTTAAATATACTATTAGCTTTTTGTGATTTATGGCGTTGTTCAAACTCTGCTTTTCTTTCTTTAGCTAGCTTTATCATTTCGCAATCACAACCATCTTTAACTGCATATCCTGTATCGAATTCATAGTAGTCATAAGCACGGCCGCATTTATCGCACTTCAGTCCATATTCTTGCTTAACTAATTCATTTTTAAATCCTACTTTACTTGCGATGCTTTCAAATGTATTCATTTAATCACTCCCTAAAATAAGTTGGCATATGGGTTATTGCATGGTTCTTTATTACTTGTTTGTTGATTAAGGTAACTTTCAAACTTAGTTCCAAATAGTGTTTCTGGTCTGAGATACTTCTCCATATCTGTACCTTTCCATTCGGCTACTTTATTATTAATAACAGTTAGGAATTCCTGTTCGTTAAACCCTTCGTTAAATCTAGCTTTAATTAAGTCCTTCGTTTTCCTAGTTGTCGATTTATAATGCTTACCTGTATTTTGATTAAGATGTTCTATAATTGATTCGTAAGGATGCGTAGTCGAGGAATTCGACATATTATTATCTGTAGAAGTCTCTGAAGTAATCTCTGTGTTAGTCTCTGGTATAGGTTTGCTCATTTTGACCATATCCACTTGCTCATTTTGAGCAACTCCATTTGCTCTTTTTGACCACATCGTTTGCTCATTTTGAGCAACTCGTTTGCTCATACCTTCTAAGCCTTCATAGTCAATCGAATACCACTTTGTTTTATCGAATCCAGCTTTATTATAATTACCTACATATAATAAATTTTGCTTTTCTAAACTAGATATAGTCCTTCTTATAGTTACATTACTCCAAAAAGGAAACTGTTCTTCCCAATTTTTGTAGCTGTTATAAATCCATTTACGCCCATCGTAAAAATGATTGCTATTACTTAGCCAATAATGCATTTGTTGTAAAACTATAGCTTCATTCAATCCAATTTGTTCTGCTAATTTAGGCAAAACAAGTATTGGATAATCATCAATCAACAGCTTACTCATGTTTCTCACCTCTCAACATCTTATTCAACGTTTCGTCTACATCCACCCAACTATCTTGTAAGTGGTATTTACTATTAAATGTCTCCATGCCTATTTGATGTTGTTCTGTATGATGTTTTCTGCATAAGGCTAATACTTTATTGTTATAGTGATTAATCGTCTTTCTATTCCTGCCACGTCCCACTGTTTCGTAATGTGCTAAATCGCTATTTGGAACGCCACATATGACACATGTACGATTTATGGTAGATTTATATAGGAAATACTTATCGTTGCTCATAAGGTCGCTAGTAGCCTTGTTCATAGGTACGTTGTGAATGAATACAAAATCAAGTATTAACTCGATTAATTCACTTGCTTGTTTCCTACTGCAATCACTTAACGATATAGGCTCATATCCTTTAAGAAACTCTAATTGTTTTTGGAACATATACCTTAAGTAATCCATTGGCTGTCCGTAGTGATTGAATATATCTCGTACCATTGCGAAAACCTTTTTCCGTTGTTTATCTGTTATCTTGTATGGATCACTCACGATTACATCGCATTCTACTTCTAGTCCGTTATCTAACAGTAAGAAGTCTTTGTTTTCTAAAGTTAATCCAGTGATGACGGCAGATATTGTGCCATCATCTTGCTGAATATAGTTTTTAATAATTGGCATTACATCACCTTATTTAAATTGTGAACAATCAAAATGGTAAGTCATCATCTTGGATATCAATAGGTCCGTTTGTATTGGCAAAAGGATTATCATTTGTTGGTTTCTGCGTTTGTGACTGGCTGTTTTGTTTTTGTGATTGATTATTTTGTTGTTTGCGTTCTACAAAAGTCACTTGGTTGACTGCAATATCTGTTGTGAATACACGATTTCCTTCTTTATTCTCATAACTTCCAGTTTGCACTGAACCAGTAATGCCTATTTTCTGACCTTTACTAAAGTTGTTAGCGATGATTTCTGCTGTTTTACCAAATGCTACGCAAGTTAGAAAATCTGATTCATACTCTCCTGTTTGCTTATTCTTAAATGCTCGTTGTATTGCTACTCTGAAATTAACTACATTGTTGTTTTGTCCTTTTAATTCTGGATCTGATACTAAGTTTCCTACTCCGTTAAATTGATTCATTATTCATTCTCCTTTAATTTTGACTGCTTACTCCATTTATCTAATGTTGTAATCATCATCGCTATTTGATTATTTGATAGTTGGTTAATATTTGTAATTTTTAATTGTTTTTTTACTTGGTCTGTAGAAACTTCTTTACCTAATGACTTCATCAATTCACTAAACATAGTTATTTCGTTTTCCAAGGTTTCAATATTCTTTGGATCTACTTTTGAATATCTATCTTGTTTTTCTTTCGCGTCTGCATCGTCTTCATCGGTTGGTATATTGAAAAATTTCATCAAGAAGTAACGTTCCGCATAAGTCAAAGCAGTACCATGAGCTTGTGAAATATCACTTTGTTGTCCAAACGCGTGGTAACTTATATCCAATTGTTCTTCTGGTTTATCAGCATTTATCCATTTGTAATTCAAGTCCATCTCTATTACAAAATCCACGATTTCATTACCTTTTTTGTTTTTATATGTGTGAGTCGTCCATTTCTCGTTAGTAGTGCTAGGTACTAATAATAAGTTATGCTCAATCATCTTAGTTCTAATACGATGCAATATTTGTGAGCCTGACACGTATGAAAAGTTGTATCCTTTTGTATCTTTAGTAAAACCGTCTATATTAGCTTTTACATCAGCTATTTTCTGATATAAGTTTAATTTCTCACTCATTTACTTCAACCCTTTCACTTCTGTGTATTCTTATATGAGTTGATTCACATATAATTTTGTCGTGTTTATTCCAATCAATTTGTAATATTTCAAAGTCTTCATCAAAGAATCTTCGCGCTGTTTCCATATCGTCAGAATATTCAACTTTAGGTGCGCGTTCTGTTGGTCTATTGTCTACATAGTGATCTACATTCTTATGGACGATATAGTAATATTGTTTTTTATACATAGTCTTTTCTTTTTGCATTTGACTAATCCTCCTAAGATTGTGTATATTTAAAATACATTTAATTAATAAATCTCTTTGACTGTTAAGCGTTGGCGCGCTTAGCGGTCTTTTTTATTGCCTTGAAAAACTCTGGCCAGAACCAACAGTATGTTATGAAGAATGTTGCAAAGTAGATTACTGTTAGATAAATGAAATCATTTGTAATTATGAATGAAAGTGACATTACAAAGATTGATATTGAAACTGATAAAATACCGTTCATGAAATCACCTCCTTAAAATTTTCTTTTAGCTCTCTTTTTAATTTCTTCATCATAATCCTCTAAGAATTGGCGCATTTTCTTTCTGTTAAATAAATATTTACCTTTACCATCTGGGTTTGGAAATTGTGAAAATGGCGCTATTTTTCTTTTGAAATAATCATCTTTAATGATGTTGTCCACTATCCATGCTTTTGTAGTAAGATATGTTTCTGCAACTTCTGTTAATGTCATGTTGATAGGTTTATTGTCGATAAGCTCTTGGTATTCAACTTTAGGAATAATGATGTGTGTTTCTGGTATTGGTACAGTAACGTTAATCGTTTGTAAATCGTTCATTCCGTTCCCTCCTACTCTGATAAAAATTTATTGATAAAGTATTGCTGACCTTTACCAGTAATTTTTGTTGTTCTAGTGATTTGGCTTGAACCATCTGGATTGTTAATGGTGCGCTTTTTAATATCCATAATTTCTAAATCTGCACTGCGTTGTGTGGGTAAATTGTAGTTCTCACCTTTTTGTTTGATCAGATAGCCATTCTCTCTCATCCATTCAAATAATCTGTTTTGACCTATATCCACTCCGTTTTGCTTAAGGAGTTTTGCTAACTCACCTATTAAAATTGAGCTTTGACTACCGATTACAGAATCTGCAAATATTACTTTAGGTTTGTTTTCTTCAACTTGTACTTCTAACTTTTCCACTTTGTTAGTTTGAATTTGTAAAGCTCGCTCAACTATCATTTCTGGACTGTTCCAAGCATCCTCAATTCTTATGAAGTGTTGTCTAACTGCTCGACCAATCTCATTACGTTGAATCATTGCAATTTCTTTTGCAGTATCTATTGTTAGTGCATGGTCAATATAGGCAGTGACATTCCCTTGAGCTGTTACTCTTTTTTGAGTAATAGCTACAAAATCAACATTTTCTTGATATCCATAACTTTGCATTCTTTCAAACCAATCGTTATATCTCGTTTTAATTTCTAGCGCTTCATGTAATTCACGACCACTAATTGCAATTTCACCATTTTCTTTTTCTTGAATATTGAACATTTGAGATATGTTCGGTTTGTTTTGTAATTCTTGCATTTAATTTCCTCCTTCATCTTATTTCGGTTTTTCCGAATCAAATTCTAAAAAAATATTAGCAACTTTAATGTCTAAAGCATCTGCTAATTTCTTAATAGTTTTAAAGTTTGCATTTTGAATGTTGTTAACATCTTTTTCGAACAAATAAATTGTTCGTTCGTTAACACCTGACTTTGATGCTAATGCAACTTTAGTATAACCTTTAAGTCCGCGCCACTCTTTTAAAGTTAGGACCGTATTGTCATTCATTTTCAACCCCCCTCTCGAAAAGGTTAATCACATTGTATCATTACGGTTTTTCCGAAGTCAAGTATTATATTTCATTTTTACCGAAAATATATTTCGGTTTTCCTGTTGTAAATATCCGATTATAATGTATAATATAAGTACAAATTAATTTTAGGAGGTAGCAAAAATGTTTAGCCAAAACTTAAAATACTTAAGAAATAAACATAATATGGAACAAATCGATCTTGCACACAAACTTGGAAGAAAGAGCGCATCTAGTATAAGTGAATGGGAAAAAGGCAAATACACTCCTAAAATGAAAACATTATTAGAAATAGCGTCAATATTTAATGTTAATATAGATGATTTAATGGGAGATGATTTGGCAACGCCGAAAAAAGAAAAACCAAAATCATCCTTTGAAACCATCGCTGCTCATTTAGATGGTGATTTAACAGAAGAAGAATGGCAAGAGATATTGGATTATGCAGAATTCGTTAAAAGCAAGCGTAAAAAATAAGGAGTGTTTCCATGAGAAATTATGAAAATTTATTGGCAGAATATGATGACGAAATCATTATTGAGGAAACCAATTTGAAGAAAGGTCTTGCTGGTTTATATTTAGGTGAAGTCATCCTTATTGAAAAACGCATGAATTCTGTAAATAAACTCGAAACTTTGTATGAGGAAATTGGACATCATTTAGTTACATATGGAGATATTCGAGATCAATCCAAAATGCTGAATCGAAAATATGAATTAAAAGCAAGACGTTTAGGCTCTGAATTAGCTATTTCGCTTGATGGAATTATAGATGCTTTCTATCATGGAGTACATAACTTGTTTGAGATGTCAGAATATTTTAACGTTTCAGAGGAATATGTATTAAATACGTTACATCATTATAGGATGAAATATGGCTTAGATGTATATTACAAGGGTTATGTAATTAAATTCGAACCTTTACAAATATTTAAACATGAGAATTGGGAGTGACTAACCTGCCCTCACACGTCATACACGTGTATACAAATGTAGGTTGATTAATATAGATCAATTTTATTATTAAGGAGAATGCAGAATGGGAAAGCAAGACACACTTACCTTTAAGGAAACTATGGTGGAAGGAGATTATTTAAGAACTCTATCAAAAGAAGAAAAACGAGAGTACAAGAAAAAATCAGTGGAAGAAAAAAGAAAAATCATTCATGAGTTTAATCCCCAAAAATTTGAACCATCTGATAATGAAGGTAATAAAATCCTGAATTGGCTTAAGAAACACAAAATTTGGAGTGGTATTATAATATTGTTACTTATCGGTGGCTTTGGAAGCATTTTTACTGATTCAGAAAATACAGAATCAGAAGAACCTAAAAAAGAAACTACAAGCAAAGAGAACGCAAAAAACACGTCTAATACAAACGATAATAAAAAAGAACAGGAATCAAAAGTAAAATCCCAAGATAAAAAAGATAATGATATAACAAATATAAAACAAGATGGATATGACGTTTATGAGAGAGATGCTGGGATGCCACTCAGTGAAAATTCATCTGTAAAGCATTTCTCAATGGAAATGAGCAATAAACTGAAAGAAGATCACCAAAATATTGAACAAGGTGCAATCTTTAAAGATATTATGAAATTTGAAGATAAAAAAGGTAATGAAACTAAAATGGTAGCTGCAATTGTTTATGTTTCAAATGAATCAATAAACGAAATAAACTACAAAAATTGGCCTAAAAATCCAGAATCATTATATGATGTTGCAGATGGTATAGTATTTCACGCTTACATCAATAACAATGATGTTGCTAAAACAAGAAACCAAGATGAAATACCACAACAATTTTACGACATGTTAGGTGAAGAAAAATAATCCAACAATTATTTAACTCTACCTTGTATATTTTTAAAGTTTATTATTAAGGAGAATATAGAATGAAAAAGTTTTTATTTTTATTACTAGCTAGTTTTTTAGTTTTGGCAGCGTGCGGACAAGAAAAAAGTAAATCTGAAGACAAAAAGGAAACCAAGTCTTCAGATAAAGATAGCAAGAAAGAAAACGATAAAAAGCATAATGATGAAGATGAGGAAAAATCTGATAATAAAAAAGATACTTCTGAAGAAGTATCAAGTAACGAAGAAGAACAAAATCATCAAGCACAAAACGAACCATCTCAAGAACAACAGCAACAAGTACAGCAAGAACCTGTTTAATCTCAAGAACAACAATATCAAGAGCCACAAACGCAAGAAGAAGTTATAGATAATCCAGCAAGAGATCAAGTAATTAACGAAGGTATTGATATGGATAATCCTACAAATGAAGAAATTGAACGTATGAGAGAGTTAAGCAAAGATTCACCACATGGACTACAAAACTCTCCATCTTAAATTTCATTCTACGGGCGCCTCACCGTGCCCTATATATTTTTATCTTTTTTAGGAGGAATTAGGATATGAACGTTAAAAAAGTTGGAAAAACATGGGAATATGACTTTAGGCATAATAAAAAGCGTTATCGTAAAAGAGGATATAAAACTAAAAAAGAAGCAACTGTTGCTATGAATGCAATTTATAATGAAGTTACAAATGGTATGAACATAAATGATGAAATGCCTTTTGTTGAGTATTTCGACAACTGGATAAAAGTAAATAAAGAAGGTACTGTATCTCAATCAACCGTAAACAGATATTATAACGCTAAGACAATATTCGATGAAAAGTTTGGAAATATAGCAATTAAAAATGTATCACAGCTTAAATATAGAGAAATGTTAAAAGAATATGCTGAAGGATATTTTGTTGGCGGACGAAAAGAAGGACGTACGAAACAAAGCGTTAGTAAACTGAATAATTGTTTTTCACAAGCGTTTAAGGATGCATTGAACGAAAGATTAATATATCGTGACCCCACATGGAACGCACCTATTTATGAGAAGAAACCTGGAAAACAAGAAGAAAGTAAATTTATGAATATAGATACTTTTAAAAAGCTCAAACAATTTTCAACTACTAAAGATGAATTATCTTATCTCGCCCTATTCATATTAATCTCTACAGGTGGGCGTTTCGGAGAAATACAAAGACTTAAGTATTCAGATTTAAACAAAAAAGACAATGTAATACATCTTCCAGGAACGAAAACAGAATCAGCAGATCGTTACATTACAATTACAAAACAAGATATGAAACATATACAAAATGTTTTAAACAATCGCCCTACTCCTATCGATAAAGATGCCGATATATTTAATACTGGAGTCACATTAATTAGTAATAAAGCAGTAACAAATACACTGAGAAAATTTTTACTAGAGAATAGTGCTGGCAATTATACCTTGCACGCATTAAGACATACGCACGCTTCTTTATTATTAGGTAATGGCTTTACCATACAATATGTTAGTAAACGTTTAGGACATGCTAATATTGAAATCACTTGGCGTGTGTATAGTCATCTACTGGAAGAATTAAAATCAGAAGAAGATGATAAGCTTGATAATGTCCTTAATTTTTAGTTGACCAAACAAACGGACAACATTTAAAAATAAGTGGACACTTTGTCCAAATGTCGCCCCAAAATTTTAAAACATACTTTTACAAACAATTACGCAAAATAAAAAGAACGCTGTCACAACAACGTTCTTAGTGGATTCTGTACAACAGAATTTCATGTATTTTTAACTATTAACGGAAACGGAGGGATTCGAACCCTCGCGCCGCTCTCGCGACCTACACCCTTAGCAGGGGCGCCTCTTCAGCCAACTTGAGTACGTTTCCAATGGCTCCACAGGTAGGACTCGAACCTACGACCGATCGGTTAACAGCCGATAGCTCTACCACTGAGCTACTGTGGAATAATTAATGCCTTTAATCAAGCACAAATACTATTATATCAACTATCTTTTATTTTTCAAGAGGTATGTAAAAAAAATATGCGGAATATTTACACTAAATTAATATAATATTCCACATATGCCTTTTTTACATTTTTTATTTGCTGATTTTCACTATTTTGGTTCAAATAATGAATATTTTGCTAATGCTTCATATATATTTAATTGCGGTTTAGTATAATCAATTGGTGAATCAGGGTCAAATGTAGCGACTCTAGCTGCCCTATCCATCATATAATAATAGTATATACCATTTAAATATTGGTGATGCATACTATGAGCTGAAATATTAGCTACGATGCTTTGATTGTCTACAAAAGTAACCTTACATTTCCTTTCTTTAAGTGGTCTAATATTATGGACATAATGGA
Organism: Staphylococcus sp. 231237_7MaSpsaltlick; assembly: GCF_043107035.1. Classification (NCBI taxonomy): domain Bacteria; kingdom Bacillati; phylum Bacillota; class Bacilli; order Caryophanales; family Staphylococcaceae; genus Staphylococcus; species Staphylococcus sp. 231237_7MaSpsaltlick. The sequence continues at coordinate 78,069 of NZ_JBICNX010000012.1, read as the reverse complement.
TGTTGATCCAAGTATTATCTGCTTTACGATCAGAGTGTGTGGGGAAGAAATATGTGGGAAATAGTGGAGTGAATAAAATTGGCGGCTTACTACTTATACCAGTGATACGCATGGTATCTTCCTTTTTAAACACATAACTGCTACCATAAAACCTACAGGAACGGTCGATAATCTTAGCTACGCGTTCTTTAATGATTTGACTATCGCCCTTATACCTTAATAAGTAGCTACCTTCATATTGTCCAGTTGCTAAATTACATGGCTGCAAAACCATATCACCTTTTTTAATAATATATGGTTGAATCATTGTTGTTACCTCCTTTATAAGTTTTGGTGATAATCAAATAATATATCATTAACATCTTAAAATCAATATATATTATAAATACTTTTATAGATTTCCTGCAATTAATTTTCAGTGTAAAGTCTTTTTCGATTTCTTATTTTTAGTAAACTTGCAATTAACACTATTTTTTCGGAAAAGTCAGAATATTCATTGATTTAAAAATTAAAACCTTGTATACTATATGTAAATAAAGATAGAGAGGTTGTGACGTTTATGAAACACAATACACATGTAAAATACAATACATTAGAATCATTTGTATCAACAATTAATGACTTAGGTATTGAACTAATCATCGATGAATCTTTACGTAATGTCCGCAAGCAACAGTTGGAACAGCTTATCGATAATGCACTTAAAAATAAAAACGAGAATGATTTCAAACGTTATACAGAAGAATACAGAAACTTGGAGGAATTTCTCGTTGGCTAATTTAACTTCTTGTTATTTAAAATAAGGTCTATTCCCTACTTATCAATTAAGTTAGTGAATAGACCTTTTTACATTTCCAAAATAACATTTATTTAAAATTTTATGACATAAGCCTTATCAATTCATGTCTATCGATGTCTCCAAAATAATGATAAATATCATAATTTGAAAGTGCTTCTTCAATACTATCAAATTCATGTAGTGTGCCTTCCAACGCATTTTCTAATTCCGTAATATCCCCTTCACCGAAGAAATCACCGAAAATTTTTGCATGTTCAATGCGTCCTTTTTTCACATCTAATTTAATCTGCACAAAACCTTTTTCAAATTTTTCTTCTCTTTCAAAATTATATTTAGGATTTCTACCATAATTCCATTCCCAAGTACGATATTTTTCATTGCTTAACTTTTCTATTTTTTCCCAATCTTTATCCGTAAGTTTATATTCTTCTACTTGAGTTTCTCCAAAAATAGTTTTTAGAATTATTTCTTTAAATTTATCTATATCTATAGGCTCATCTAAGAATTCAGAAATATTCGCAACTCTACTTCTTACAGATTTAATACCTTTAGATTTAATTTTTGCTGGATTCACTCTTAAAGCATTCTGAACTTCATCAAGTTCACTATTCAACATTAAAGTACCATGGCTAAACATGCGATCTTTTACTTTTACCATAGCATTTCCTGATATTTTAGCTTCACCAACTTGAATATCATTTCTTCCGCTTAAGTTTGCATCAACCCCAAGCGATTTCAATGCTTCAACAATTGGTTCAGTAAATTTTTGGAAATTATGGAAACTATTACCATCATCATCTGTAATAAAACTAAAGTTTAAATTACCTGTATCATGGTAGACTGCGCCCCCGCCAGATATACGTCTTACAACATCGATACCTTGTTCATCAATATATAATTGGTTCACTTCTTCAATAGTATTTTGGTTTTTCCCAATTATGATGGATGGTCTATTTATATAAAATAAAAAATAACTATCATCTTTTGGCATGTTTTTTAATACATACTCCTCCATTGCTAAATTAAGCGTTGGATCTGTAATATTATTATTACTAATAAACTTCATTTACTGCACTCCTTTTCCATATTATATACCCTTACCTTATTTATGCTATATTTTCACGAAAATTGCCAATCATTCACTTTGAGAATAAAGTAAAATTTATAAATTGTCTTATATCAAGCAATTTAATGGTTATTTGTTTATTTGTATGCTGATTTTTTGTATAATACTATCTAGTTAGCATTTCTAGGGAGGACTAAAAATGACTGTTGCAGAAGTTGGAAATATCGTAGAATTTTATGACGGCTTAAAAGGTCGAGTAGAAAAAATTAATGACAACTCAGTAATTGTTGATTTAACAATTATGGAGAACTTCGAAGAACTAGACTTGCCTGAAAAGACTGTCATTAATCATAAACGGTATACAATCGTTGAACAAGAAGGATAGTTAAAATGAATAGACTTTCTAAGGCATTAATATGGTTTATCGTTAGCTTTCTTGCATTTCACGCTATCTTATATGTTATGTGGGGTGAAAAACAAGAATACTGGTACCTCTATACCGGTATTATGTTAATCGCAGGCGTTAGTTATGTTTTTTATCAAAGAGATATCGAATCCAAACGGCTATTGACATCTTTAGGTATAGGAATCATTACAGGTATAGTATTAATCATTATTCAGCTTATTATCGCTGCTATAGCTACTGATATTAAGTATGCTGAATTAATTAAAGAACTGACACGTACAGGTGTGTATTATAAATGGCAAATGTTAGTTACATTAGTTTTTGTAATACCTTGTCACGAGTTATATATGCGTACGGTATTACAAAAGGAATTGCTTAAATTAAAATTACCTAGTTGGTTAGGTATTATAATTACAGCCTTTTGTTCAGCTTCTTTATTTTATTACCTAGATAATTTGTGGATTGTGTTCTTTGTATTTGTTGTACAAATCGTACTTTCATTAAGTTATTTTTATACACGTCGAATTGCCACAACGGTTATTGCACAAATTGTAGCTGTTGTAATTCTATTAATATTTAACGCATAAACCTTAAAAAGCTGGGAGACTCATTCTAAAATGAATCTCCCAGTTTTTTTATATTATGACTTCAAATGTTTGTTTTTGCTGAATTTGATAGTCTTGATTTTTCAAATTACGCGAAATTAATTCTACCATAGTGATTTCACCGGTTTCATGGATGACAGCATCTTCTAAATATTGTCTATAATTTCTATAACAGTAATCTGTCATACTTACACGATACATATGATCTAGTCTAATATTATTTAGTGTAACGCGGTTAAATGGCTTTTTATTCATATCTATAATGTAATCTATACCTTGCCAGAACGTACATAATGTTTCATCTACAATAGTTAGACTAAGCTCCCCTTGGCTAAATTCAATATGACCATAACAATATTCTAAAATATCTTTAATTTGTTGACCTTTAATTGTTAAATCAATTGGTATGTCAGGATGGGGATGTGCGTTATATAGTTCCTCATTCGTAATGGTGCCTGACAATCCCTTTTCACCACTTATAGGTAAATGAATACACGAAATATCGTAGTCGTATGCTAATCGTATACTGTCATGTAATAGCTGTGTAAACTTATGAGGTTTAGTGATAACATCCGTCAATCCTCCAACTTTAGCATCAATATCTGTGGTAGTTAAAACTTCTTTACTCCAATGTTCAACTGTTTTCCTATCATAAAAAGTTAAATCTAATAAATCTTCATCTTCTTGATACTCGTTCAAATCAATAATTTGGGATTGAATATCTTCTAATTCATATGAAGTGGTGCGTTTTTTAAAATCAATTTTCACATGAATTAACTGTTCGGCATTTTGCCCTGCTTGAACATAAACTGTTTTATCATTTCGTCCTATAAATGTTTGGTGTTGATGTCCAGTAATCAATAAATCTATAACACCCAATGTCTGCATTAATTTTTCCGCTTCATTTACGTTTTGTTCATGTTCATTTGCTGACTTATTTAACTGATTGAGACCACCGTGATAAATTACTATAAGAAATTCTGGTTTTTCTGTTTCATGTATAAAACGAATCCAACGTTTAGAAGATAATAAAGTCTTTTCAATTTGAACATCTTTTTCCATTTCAAAGTGTTCTCTTTCCATTAATCCATCAGAGGTCAAACCTACTATAGCAATTTTCACACCTTCAATTTCTTTAATTGTATATGGTGTAGAAAAATAAGGCTCACGTGTACGCTTATATTCAATATTTGCCGATAACCATGGAAATCTAGATAGCGACACTGCTCTTGAAAAGAATGACAAACCAAATTTAAATTCATTGGGACTAATACCACTTGCATCATATTGCATCGCATTCATCAATTTTATCATTGGATGACGTTTATATGGTGCAACTATAGCATAATAAAATGCTGCTAAAGAACCTGCTAAACTACCGCCACTATCTAATAGAATGACATGGTCGTTTTCTTCTCTCACCTTTTTAACATAAGTACCAGCTCTATAAATATTTGAGCTGTAATCTCCATTAAGAAAATAACTATGCATATCTGAAGTTGTGATAACGTCTATTGCAATCTTTTCACTTTTTTTCATATGCCTCTCTCCTCATTAATCACAGTTTAACATGTTTTGAAAAGACCATGATACTAAAATACCATTTTTATAACTTCAAATAGTTTATTTTCAACTGTGGGATTTTATTTTTTAAAAGACCTTATTTCCATATCAAATATTAATCTCATTTCAGTATTAAATATACAAAATCTTAATTAAAGTATGAAAGACTAACTCAATAAATTGAGAGTGATAGTTTCGTTCACCTGAGCTTTTGCTCATGTGTAAGAGTCACTAACTCAATAAATTGAGAGTGACTCTTTAAAAAAAAGCCCGAAGCATATATCTATGCCCCGGACTCTCATACTAATGACTATTATATTACGCTATTTATCACACTACCATTAACCAATCTGTACGCGCTCTTTTGGATAATGATATTTATCTGGTTCGCGTCGTCCACCAATCATTATGATGAAACTAATTAATCCAACTCGACCAATAAACATCAATATCATAAGTGCCGTTTTTGACATATCATTAACATCACCTGTTACGCCTAAAGATAAGCCACAAGTACCAAATGCTGACATTACTTCGAAAAATGCTTGTAGAAATGTTATTTTTCCATTCTCTACAACAAGTATAAATATCATACTTGCAAAGGTTATAATACCAGCCATCGTAAATACAGCAAATGAACGTTGAACATCTGTAGTATGTATTTCACGATTAAATGCTTTAATAGATAATTTTTCGGTATTATTACTAAAGTTAAATAGGAATAGGATTAAAATAGCGAACGTAGTTGTTCTAATCCCTCCGCCCACTGAACTTGGAGATGATCCTATGAACATCAAAATGCTCATAATTACATTAGTGCCTTCACCAAAATGGCTTACGTCAATGGTCTGCAATCCAGCACTTCTGGTCGTTGCAGATTGGAATAGTGCATAAAACAACGACTTATGCCAACTCATATTTTGAAATGCATGATTATATTCTAACAATAAAATCATAATCACACCGAACACAAATAAAACTAAATATGTCACGGTTGTAATTTTCGCAAATAATGAAAATCTAAAATTAGGGATTCTATTTTTAATATAAGCCTTCACTTCAATCAAAACTGGAAAACCAATTGAACCTAAAATAATTAAAAACATTACAATCGTTTGTACAAAGTAATCATTTGCATACGGTATTAATGATTGACCCGTTATATCCAAACCACCATTTGTCGTGGCAGATACTGCAACGAAGAATCCTTGCATAATCGCATATTGTAAATCTGGCGTATCTCTATAGAAATAAAAAGCTAAAAGAGCTGCTCCCACAACTTCAATAATTAAAATTGTACGAACAATATCTAAAATGAGTTTAACAGTACCACTCATAGTATCTTTGTTATTATCCAACATAATCAATTGGCGTTCGCGCATACCAATATGTTTACCTAATACAACCCATAACATGGTGCCTATTGCCATTACGCCAATACCACCAATATTAAGTATAATCATGATAATGATTTGTCCAAATGTTGTATAAGTTTCAACTATATTTATTGGAGAAAGACCTGTAACACTTACACCCGAAACAGCAACAAATAGTGAATCTATTGGATCTACATTTATACCTGGTTTATGAACAAAGGGTAGATTCAGCAATAAAAACGCTACAATAATTGCTATAATATAATACATCACAATACCTTGTTGAGGGCTTGATTTTTTAAATAATTGATTGAAAATGGACAACGTTTATTCACCCCAACGCTACTTCAATTTAATATTAATATCCTGTACTTTTCCATCTCTATATACTTTAGCAGTTAGTGTCTTTAAATCATCTTTATGACTAAATATGATTTGTCTATATCTGAGGTTATCTTCTACTTCTTTATCATCTAATTCTACTATTACATCATTTTTTTGCAACCCAGATTTTTCTCCAATTGAATCTGATTTGACTTCTCCAACTAATACACCATTGTTTACATCATCAGGCAATTTGATAGATTGTCTGGTCGCATTATCAATGTCTGCAATATTAGCAAGCTCTACGCCTGTATTAGGATATATTACTTCACCTTTAGCTTCAAGTTGTTTTGCAATAGATTCTGCATCATTGACTGGGATTGCAAAGGCGATTCCTTCAACATTATCCATGTCGATTTTCAATGATGCAATTCCTACTAATTTACCGTTCTTATCGATAACGCCGCCACCAGAATTACCCGGGTTTACAGGCGCATCCATCTGAAATGCGCTCATCAACACATCAAACTTATCATCTTTATCAATATCTACTGGTACATGGCGGTTTAATCCTGAAACAATACCTTCTGAGACACTGCCTTTAAAATCAACACCTAAAGGATTACCTACAACAATGATAGGTTCACCTAGTACTAAAGTACTTGAATCTCCCATTTTAATTGCTTTTACATCACTATTAGATTTCACTTTCGCTTTGATGACCGCAATATCTGAAAATTTATCTGCGCCAATTACTTTACCTATTGAACTGTCATTGTTACCGTATGTAATCTTTTGTTCTTTTTTATCACCAACAACATGTGCGTTCGTCATAATAAAAATAGAGTCGCCTACTTTTTTGTAGACGACACCTGAACCTAATTCATTTTCTTTACCTGCTTCTTGTGTCTCTTTCTCTGCAGATGATGAATCGTTACTTGTATCATTTTCTACTGTTACAACTGAATGAACTGCACTATTTGCACTTTTCATTGTAGCAGTGTAAGTTTTGTCTTTATCACTATTGTTTTGAAATACATGATCCCTTGTATTTCCATTATTATCTACATTACTAAATATTGCTTGAATTAGGATAAGCAATAATATAACTGCAATGACGATTAAAATCTGTGCCCATTGTTCTATGAAAAAGTACTTAACTCTGTCCATAAATGACTGCGGTCGACCATCATTTTGTTGTGAAGCCATTTTTCTTTGGTGTTTTGATTCATTACTTGTTCCAATACTATTTAGTGTTTTACTTTCATTTTCATCTTCTATATAGTCATTTACACGCGATTGTTGCGCTTCTTCAGAATAAAAATGGTCGTCATGTATATTTTTCGGTTCATCTTTTCTTTCTGAGTGACTATGTTTTGCTTCTTTATTATGTTGTCCTTTATCGTTCTGATAATCTGTAGTTGATGCAAGAGGTTCATTTAAATTTGTTTCGGGCGTTTTTTCTGATTCAACTGCAGCCTTTGTTTCTTTCTGCTGGCTATCTTTAGGTGTTTCATTAATTTGATTTTGGTCACTCGTCTTACCATTGTTACGTTCTTTCATAACTTGTTGTTGCTGTTGAATCTCTTCTTGAGTCAATTTCTCAATACGTGCTTTTCTCAAATTTTCTTTCACACGTTCTTCATTATTTTTGGCTAATTCTTCTGCTTTTTCAGCGCGTTGTTTTCTTGCTTTACGCTCAAGTTGTACACGTTGTTCCCGCTCTTCATTATGAAAATACTCACGTCTTTTACGGCCGTATTTTTCTTTTGGGATTACATGTTTTTTATTATCTTTCACCATAATTCCCCCTAAAACTACATGTTTCTTTAATTTCTATTATGACATATCACATAAAATATTTCTGCTTTATTTTTATTTTATTGCTATATATATAAATGATTATAAGCACTTTCAGCATATATTTCTATCTCTAACATTATTTTTTCCATTTTTAAAGCTATAAAAGCTAGTAAGAGCGTTGCTTTTTAGCGTATCTACAAAGAAAATTTCAACCTTCTCTCTATTGTTCAGACTCGCTATTAAATTAGTTTGGGAAAATAAGTCTCTTAGTATTATTAAAATGCAATAGTTTATATAAGGAATTTTACTGCATAAAAAAAGACGAAATAGAAATCATATTTTTCTAAAAATGATTTCATGATTTCGCCCCACTAACTACGGATAAAAAATTGTTCAAACTAGTGATTATTTTTGATCATTCTATAAATTATTCATCCTAACTAACGTCCACATTTCTATACTTTTGTTATAAGAGAATTATAAACATAATTAACATTATTTTAGCTATATTTTTCATCTTCGTTTGTTTATCTAGTACCTCATCACTATTGCATTATAAAGCATTTTATAAATTTATTTTTCTAATTATTTAATTGATTCCCTTCATTTGGTATTGGGTTTTTATTAAACATTCTTGCTAAATGTATAGTATTGTACGCTAACAACTCTACATGTTTTTTCGTAAATTCATTTTCATAATTAATATCCATATACGAAGGCCCAGGACCAGCTTCGCCCACCCAATATGCATCGACATTAGGAGGTATAGTAAAACCAATATGAGATAATGAATACAATATTGAAGTTGCAGCATGTTTTGCACCATCCTCATTACCTGTCACTACAGCGCCCCCAACTTTATTATAAAAAATTGATTGCCCCTGGTCATTCGTTATACTACTACTACCGTACAATCTTTCTATAGCAAGCGTAGCAATGCTACTTTTTTCTCCTAACCATAGAGGCGTGCCTATAATTAAAATATCGGCATTGATAATTTTATCTAATATTTGTGGCCATTCATCCCCTTTGCCCATATCATCAGCAATTCCGTATGAAATATTATAATCACTCAATCTAAGAATTTCAGCGTTTACGTTTTCTTTTTTATAAATTTCAATAACTTCGTTAACTAAAGCTTCAGTATTAGACCCCTCATCTCCATGTTTCAAAGAACCATTTAAAATAATTGCATTTAATTTCATCACATACACTCCTTCTAGTAATATCATTTACCCTATAATTGTAAATTTACTACTGAAATTATAAAGTAAATAGTTTTAATAAAATTTCTGTGAATATAAGACGATATATGAAAAATAGTATGTATATGTTGATAATATAAATATAATATTCTCAAAGACATTTATGTATTAAAGAAGTGCGTCTTGTATTTTATTATATTACCTACTAGAAAGAGAGGCTCAGTAATATTTAAGAATTTTAGTCTCTAATATTTAACTTCCTAAAATATTAATATCTATATTTTATTACCTTAAATTTGGTTAATTTTAAACAGTTTTGTAGTATTTATCAAAAACAGTTTGAGTATGAAAATTATAGGGAAATTATTATATAGAATAATTTAATTAATTGGAGGTTTTATTATGGCTTATGAAAAAAATAGATTGTTAATCCAAACATTACGTGAGTGTGTTGAAGCATGTAACTACTGTTTCCAAGCCTGTTTGAAAGAAGAAAATGTAAAAATGATGGTTGAATGTATTCGATTAGACCGTGAATGTGCTGATATGTGTGCTTTTCTAGAGCGCGAATTAACAATAGATTCATCATTTGCACACGATTTGGCAGAAATATGTTCCAAGATTTGTGAAGCATGTGGAAATGAATGCCAAAAGCATGAGCACGATCATTGCCAAAAATGTGCAGAATCTTGTTTCAAGTGCGCAAAAGCTTGTAAAGATATCGCTTAAAACATAACTATTCGAAGAATAATATTTTGCCAAAGTAGGCTATCTAGGTATAATATATTTTCGATTATTCTATTTTCCTAATAACCTATATTTAAAAAATTATCAACAAAATTTGAAAGTGCTTTATTACTGGAGGGATTAAATGGATTTTATTATCATAATATTAATAGGTTTAATCGTTGGAGTGACATTTTCATTCTGGTTAACTAACAATAAAATTACTAGCCTTATTATTAGCACGCTTTCATCATTAATTGGCGCATTTATTGGCGTAACAATGTTAAATTCTTCAGGTAAGACATTGTCAAATTCAACAGGGTTATTCTTTATAATTCCAACGTTTGTCGGTTCTGTGTGCCTCACTTTATTAATTTTATTTATTATTAAAACAAGTAAAGATATTGTGAAAAATTAAACCAATTTAATTAATATATCACTTAGGCAGTGTATTAATTTTATTTATAGCCATATTAAATTGTTATAATTTATTAGTGTAACAAAATAAAGACAGCGTGACGCCACTAGCTGTAACTTTATAATTATTCGATGAACAAAAATTATTATATTCAAAATAAATAAAAATTAGTTATAAATGACTAAAGAAGTAAAAGCACGGAACCCTCAATTTTTGGGTTCCGTGCTTTTTGCTTACGGTATTAATTTTTATTCATAATAACCTGCAATTGATTTAACTTCTAAAAATTCTTCAATACCATAATCGCCCCATTCTCTTCCTATGCCTGATTGTTTATAGCCGCCAAATGGTAAATTGTATGCCTGTCCAACTTCATTAATTTCTATAATACCAGCTTCAATAGAACGGGCAACTTTATGGAGGGTCTCTTTGTCTTTTCCATATACGTACCCTGCTAATCCATATTTTGTATCATTTCCAATTTCAATAGCTTTTTCTATATCTTGATAAGTTATAACAGACATCACAGGACCAAATATTTCTTCTTGAGCGATAGTCATTTTATTATTAACATCACTAAAAATCGTAGGTTTAACAAAGTAGCCTTTTTCAAGTTGTTCTGGCTTTCCTGTACCTCCATAGATCAAAGTAGCACCTTCTTCGATGCCTTTTTCTATATAACTTTGTACACCTTCATATTGCTTTTTATTAATGAGCGGACCTAAGTCTGTTTCTTCAGACTGTGGATCGCCAACTTTCAAGTTTGACATTTTCTCTTTTGCCGCTGCTAAGAATTGTTCTTTCATAGACTCTGGAATAATTGTACGACTTCCTGCTGTGCATTCTTGACCTGTATTATTTACAATTTTTCTTACAGCTCCTTCTGCTGCACTTTCTATATCAGCATCTTCTAAAATAATGTATGGTGATTTTCCACCAAGTTCAAGAGATACTTTTTTGAAATCTTCACTGGCTTTTTCCATAATTTTAGCACCAACGCCTCCAGAACCAGTAAATGACATCATACGTACTTTAGGATGCTCAGTTAAAGGATTACCAACGTTTTCTCCATCTCCATTTACTAAATTAAAAACACCTTTAGGGACGCCAACCTTTTCAAATATCTCTGCTAGAATTATCGCGGCGTATGGCGTTTCTTCAGAAGGTTTTAACACAACTGGACAACCAGCTGCAAATGCCGCAGCGAGTTTAAGTGACGTTTGATTAGTGGGGAAATTCCAAGGTGTGATTAATCCAGCAACCCCAATACCTTCTTTTATAACTAGGTTGTTATCACGACGTTCTTCGAATTCAAAATCATCTAGCGCATCTCTCGCTGCCGCAAAATGATTGAGTCCCATCTGATAATGTACTTTTTCCGACACTTTTAAGGGAGCACCTAATTCTTCTGTCATTGCTTGGATTAAGTCTTCTTTACGATTTTCATACTCTTCGACGATTTTCGTTAACAAATCTTGGCGTTCTTTGACTGAAGTATGGCGAAAACTAAGATAAACATTATGTGCAGATTCCACTGCTTTATCTACATCTTGTTTGTTACCTTTAGCTATTTCACCGATTTTTTCTTCAGTTGCTGGGTTAATGACATTGATAGTTTCTCCACTTGTACTTTCAATCCAATCGCCATCTATATACTGTTTAACTTGCATTCTCATCTTTCAACACATCCTTTTTAAAATTTATTTCACAATTTCTTGGGTGTTGACCTTAAATGCTCAGTATTTTTTCTAATGTTTATATTCTCGTATGCCTTATTACTGAGCATTCCTTTTTGTTAATAAGTTAAACATACAATCGTGATTTTAAGCGCTATTTGTAAGATCTAATTTACATGTTATATTACTATCTTTCATATCTACATCAATTTTAAAAGCTTAATAAACTTTTTAGAAGTGTCTTTAATATAAATAATAATTACGTAGCGTCATTATGGAATTATAAGGTTTTCTAGTAACTATCTACTCCTACAACTAATTAGAAAATTTAACGTTTCTGTAAATGTTTTTGAAAAATAAATTTATATAAACCTAACATTATTAATTATGAAACCATCGTTGGGTACAGCTGGTATATCATTAAAATTAAAATCAAAGCTTTGTTCTGGTATATCATAAGTAATATGTTTAATTAAAATGTCCATCGTAGCTTTCAACATGGCCATTGTTACAAATTCTCCAGCACAGCGATGACCAAAATCATAACTGCCACCACCTTGAGGTATAAAATTAAAAGGCGTTTGTTCCCAATGTTCAAATCTTTCGGGTATGAATTGTTGAGGGTTGGACCAGTCTTCTGGATGTTTATTAGTTCCATACAAATCTAGAAGTGTGATTGTGCCTTTCTTAAATTTAAAACCATTATATTCAAAATCTTTCTTTACTTTAGCTACTGTAAAAGGAAAAAAAGGATAATATCTTCTTGTTTCTTGTAAAAACATCATAATTTTTTTCTCCTCGCCATTTTGTAGCTTTTTTGCTTCTTCTGGGAATTGGTACATTGCAAGCCCAATGTTAGCCACCCATACAGATACCGCTGTCATCGGTCTTAATAAGTTTAATATTTCAACGGCAACTACTTTTTCTCCTAACAGTTTTCCATCGATATCATGGAACCAAGAAAACTTATATAAAGCTTTATCTTTGTCTAAATTGAAATTTCCATTTCTTATATCATGAACTAATTCTTCTATCCATTTTTCAGCTTTTATTCGTTCTCTTCTACTTTTCCAATGTTTTAATCCAACTGATGCGGCATTTTCAAATAAATTTGATAATTGTGAAGCGCGTTTATCACTTTCATTTTCTTTTAAAGGGACTCCTGTCCATTCACACGCAGTTTGTAAAAAAACTTTCTTTGAAGCTTCATACATATTAACGTTTTTCCTATTAGATATATGGTCGAAATAAGCTAACCAATATTTATAGATTAATTTGCTAATTTCGACCATTTCCTGATTACCCATTAATTCCATAAACATACCTTTTCTTTTGTAATGAGCACCTTCATCTAATCCTTGTACACCCCCCTCTCCAAAAAGTGTTTTATTAACTCGAGACGGGGCTGCACCTTGTCTTTTAAATAATTCATTATCATAAAAAAGTTCTGCTTGCTTACGCCCACTCAAGCAATACATTTTTTTACCTATCAATTTTGTTTGGAATATATTAGTATTCAATGCTTCACGCCTATTAATTATAAAATAGTACCCTTCTTTTAATAACTTTAGAGTATGATCAAAATTTTTATCTTTTGGTGCCTCTTTCATTTTATCCCCCCTATTCCTTTCTATTATTGCCATATATATAATTTTAAAACAGAAACTATTTTAATTGGTTAGATATAAAATTTAAAATTATAATTTTCCAAATTATTAATATAAAGCTAACAACGTTAAATTATAGTTATAACTTTATATTAATATTTAAAACTGGATAAATAAGAGCAAAATTAAAAGGCCTGTTCCCTTAAATGTATAGGAACAAGCCTTAGTATTTATGAACTAACTTCGAAAATTTAAAATTTATATATTTATTTTTTCTCTTTTTTATTTTTACGAACAGAACCTAACCAACCAATGATGACTAACAAAATCATAACAGACCAGAAGATTGACTGCCAAACAACGCTGTGTGGGAAATGTTCATCTAAAACTCCGATATCTGGGTGAGCAAGCACCATAACAACTAATTTGATACCAACCCAACCAACAATTGCAAAAGCTGCACCTTCTAAACCTGGATATTTATTTAATAGGTTTACAAACCAAGTTGCAGCAAAACGCATTATAACAACACCTAGCATGCCGCCTAAGAACATAACAACAAATTGGCCTAAATCCATTCCACCAAAATGGATACCTACTGTTGGTAAGGTAACCGCTATAGCAAGTGCCGCAAGCATTGAATCAATCGCAAAAGCGATATCGGCAAATTCTACTTTTAACACTGTACCCCAAAATGTTTTAGCACTAGCATGTATCTCTTCTCCAGATTCATCAAAATGATGATCATCACTACCATCGTTCTTATCATGGTCTTTTTCCTTAAAGAAGGATATCAAATTCCGGATAGACATATATAGCAAGTATAAAGCACCTAGTGCTTGTATCCACCAGAAATGTGCAATAACACTAATTAAGAATAAAGATAAGAAACGGAATACAAAAGCACCAAGCAACCCATAGAACAGCGCTTTTTTACGTTGTTCAGGCGGTAAATGTTTAACCATTACTGCCATTACAACTGCATTATCTGCAGCTAATAAACCTTCTAAAAATACGAGTACTACTAACACCCATAGGTAAGGTAAAATCAAACTCGGATCCATATAGGACATCTCCTTTAGTTTTTTTACATAAAAATAGAGACCTAAGCTAAGTCAGTGCATATGTTATCCTTTTATCGTATTTTAATAAACGTATAGTAAATTAAATACAATTCACAGACAATATACACTGTTAGCAAAGGTCTCACTCGACAGTTTTATTCTGCCCATCTTACCGGAAGTATTATACTTCGTAATGACGATAAAAATGACTAAGTTAAAAAGAATATATCAATATACATTTACCTATATCTAGGTATTACTTGCATGCTTCATATATCAATTTAACTTTAGTTAAGTTACTCCCCTCTGACTACATAGTCATAGGTATTCTATTAATATGGTTATTATACACAAAAACAAAATTTATAACAATCCATATAATTTAATTTCTGGGAATTTTTCTTCAAACCATCTTGTAGCAAACTCATTTTCAAATAAAAATACGTAGTTATCATATACATCTTTAACTAAAATAGAACGTGTAGAGCTCATCTTATCTTTGATGTCTTCTTCATTTTCTATCCAACGTGCAATTTTTTGACCAACTGGCTCCATAACAACGTCTACATTATATTCATTCTTCAAACGATGTTCGAATACTTCGAATTGTAACTGACCTACAGCACCAATAATAATCTGGTTTGTGTGTAATGCCTTATAATATTGGATTGCACCTTCTTGAACTAATTGTTCGATACCTTTATGGAAATGTTTTTGCTTCATCACATTTTTGGCTGATACTTTCATAAATAATTCTGGTGTAAATTGTGGTAGTTCTTGGAAACTAAATTTTTGATTACCACCAACTAGTGTATCACCAATTTGATAATTACCTGTATCATATAGACCAATAATATCACCAGCAACCGCATGATTTACAGTTTCTTTATCATCTGCCATAAACGAAGTTGAACGAGTGATTTTTTGTTTTTTGTTTGTTCGTTGCAAGTTAACATCCATACCACGTTCAAATGCACCACTAACAACACGCATAAAAGCGATTCTATCTCTATGTTTCGGGTCCATATTTGCTTGGATTTTAAATATGAAACCTGAAAAATCTAAATCAAAAGGACTTACTTCTATGTCTTCTTTTGTTTGACGTGCATTTGGCATTGGCGCATGGTCCACGTATGCATTTAAGAAATTTTGTACACCGAAGTTTGCTAATGCCGAGCCAAAGAATACAGGCGTTAACTCACCATTCAATAGTGCTTCATTATCAAAGTTTTCACCTGCTTCTTCAACTAACATAAGTTCATCAATTGCTTGTGCAAATGCGCTATCATTTTTCATTTCGTGGTCTTCTTTAAGTTCATAGTCATCGTCTAAGTGTAAGATATTTTCTTCATCTCTAAATGGTTCAATTGTATGCGACTCTCTGTCAATAATACCGAAAAAGTTTTGCCCCATTCCAATTGGCCAATTCATAGGATATGTTTCTATATCTAATGTAGATTCTATTTCATCTAATAATTCAAATGGTTCTTTCCCTACTCTATCTAATTTATTGATAAACGTAAAAATAGGAATACCTCTCATTTTACAAACTTTGAATAGTTTTAACGTTTGAGGTTCAATACCCTTTGCGCAGTCAATAACCATAACTGCACTATCTACAGCCATCAAGGTTCTGTAAGTGTCTTCAGAAAAATCTTCGTGGCCTGGCGTATCTAAAATATTAATTTTATAATGGTCGTAGTCAAATTGCATTACTGAACTGGTAACAGAAATACCACGCTCTTGTTCAACTTTCATCCAGTCACTTGTAGCGAATTTCCCGCTTTTTTTACCTTTAACTGTACCTGCTTCTCTAATTGCACCACCAAACAGTAATAATTTTTCTGTTAGTGTTGTTTTACCAGCATCTGGGTGAGAAATAATTGCAAAGGTTTTTCTTGATTCTACTTCTTCCTTTATATTCATTTATAATCTCCTTTAATTCTCCAATATCCATTTAACGATATCATCAGCAAAACGTGTCGCTGTTGACTCATCAAGTAATGTAAATAAGTGTATCACAAGTTCCTCTTTCATATCATCTTCATTTAACGTTGATTCTACTTCTAACGACCAATTTATTTCAGGAATTGCTATAAGAAATAATTGATTTACTACATTTTCATATATATACACATTAGCCTGGATGTCATTGAAGTTGATTTTTTTAACTTTCATGAGAACCTCCGTCAAATTTTTTATAAGCCGCTTCTAATCCAATAAGATCGTCACGATGCGGTACTTTGATGTGACCAGGCATAATTTGATATGGTTCTCGACCTTTTGAAGCTAATACCACAGTATCCCCTGGCTCAGCAATATCTATAGCATGTCTTATGCCATCTGCACGATTATAAAATTCAATATAGTTATCATGTGTTGCACCTTTAGCTAATTCTTGTGTTAATTTTTTAGGATCATCATCCGCAGGGTTGTCAGGTGTAAAGATAACATAGTCTGCTCGGCATGCTACACGTCCCATTTCAGGCGTTTTAGTTAAATCACGTTCACCTGCCATACCACATAAGAAAATTAATTTTTGTTTGGCGAATGGCTTAACGGCATCAATTAATTTATCCATTCCATCTGCTGTATGTGCATAGTCTATAATTAGATCGATTGGTAGTGAAGGATCTAATACTTCTAATCTTCCTTCTACAGGTTCTAAATTTTCAACAGCTTTTATAATTTCATTAAACTCAATACCTTTACTCCACACTGCAATCATTGCAGCCATAATGTTAGAAACATTAAACAGACCAACATAAGGTGATTTTACATAGAATTTTCCTTCAGGTGTATTAAAATTAAATTTAACTCCTTGCAAGGATTCTTCAATCTGTTCCGCTGTAAACTGCGCATCATTATTGACCCCATAAGTGAACACTTCATATGGTGTTACTGAGCTAAGATATTCTGAAAAAGGATCATCATTATTCAACACAACATATTTATCTTGTGATAAATCTTCACCTAATTGGCTAAACAATAGTGATTTAGCGTGACCATAAGACTCCATTGTACCGTGAAAATCTAAATGATCTTGTGTTAAATTTGAAAAAATGGCTACATCGAAATCCACGCCACGAAGACGACCTAAAGATAAACCATGACTAGATACTTCTAATGTCATTGCTTCAGCACCTGCTTCAACTGCTTCATTCACTTTCTTTGTTAATGATACAGTTTCTGGCGTTGTATTTGCTCCTTTTGATTTAACTTCATTTATTTGAAACCCATTTGTGCCTAAGTAAGCACTACCTTTATTTAATTTTCTATGAATATGATGTATCATCGTGGCGATTGAAGTTTTCCCATTCGTTCCTGTCACCCCATATGTTACGAGTTGCTTACTAGGATAATTAAATAACGTATTAGCTAACAAACTTGCTACACGTAAAGTATCTGGGACAATGACTTGCGTTACATCTCCTATAATTTGTTGTTTTTGGTTAACAATAATAACCTCACAGCCCTGATTTACCACTTCTTGGCAAAATCTATGGCTGTCTACTGTATAACCTTTTGATGCTACGAATATACTGCCGTGTTGAGCAGTACGAGAGTCAGTTGTTATATCTGTTATATTTCTATCTAACGTGCCGAAAACTTGTTTCACTTTAATTTTTTCAAACAACACATTTGCTTCCAACATATATCGCTCCTTTATTTCCAATACTTCTATTATACACATTTCCCGATGTTTTTATAGAATCTAACTATTTGATATTTATAATTTCTTCCTATTATATTAAGCTGCTTGAACGCTTAAATATACTCAAGTACCATCTATTTAAGTATTGTAATCTTTATATTGTAAGAATATTAACTACATGTTATCAAAATGTTAAAACTTTCTATATATTTTGTTATTTACAGAATATAAGCTTATTGTTTTAACAAAAGTGGTAATATATACATATATAACAACTTTATTTTATTAGATTTTAATTTCCCAATTTAGTATGAATCATTTCACAAGCGTTTGTAAAATGATATAATTTAAATTAATTGTGTGTTTTTTCTTTCACACCTCAAGTAAATACGTTAAAATTACCTTGAGCTAAATATAAACTATTGGAGGGTGGCTTTTAATGGTTACTCAAAATAAAAAAATACTGATAATTACTGGATCTTTTGGTAACGGGCATTTACAAGTTACGCAAAGCGTAGTAAACCAATTTAACGAAATGAATCTAGACAATTTAACAGTTATTGAACATGATTTATTTTTAGAAGCTCACCCGATTCTGACTTCTATCTGTAAAAAATGGTACATTAATAGTTTTAAATATTTCAGAAATATGTATAAAGCTTTTTACTATAGTCAACCAGACCAATTAGATAAGTGTTTCTACAAATACTATGGACTTAATAAATTAATGAATTTACTTTTAAAAGAAAAGCCAGATCTTATTTTACTAACTTTTCCAACGCCGGTTATGTCTGTATTAACTGAACAATTTGATATGAACATACCTATTGCAACAGTAATGACAGACTACCGCATGCAAAAAAACTGGATTACACCACATTCACATAAATATTATCTTGCTACAGAAGAATTAAAAGACGAATTTGCAAGTATCGGTATACCAAGGAATAAATTGAAGGTAACAGGCATTCCAATTTCTGATAAATTCGAAGCGGATATCAACCAAGGAGATTGGTTACGCCAAAACAAATTAGATCCCAACAAACCAACTATATTAATGTCTGCAGGTGCATTTGGTGTTTCAAAAGGCTTTGGCCAAATGATTCAAGAAATCTTAAATCGAAGTCCTCATGCGCAAGTAGTTATGATATGTGGTAAAAACAAAGACTTAAAACGTTCGTTATCTAGTCAATTCAAAGCTAATAATAACGTTCTTATTTTAGGTTATACAACAAATATGAATGAGTGGATGGCTTCCAGTCACTTGATGATTACGAAACCTGGCGGCATCACCATATCAGAAGCATTAACGCGTCAAATACCAATGATTTTCTTAGACCCCGCACCAGGGCAAGAACTTGAAAATGCAGTCTACTTCGAAGAAAAAGGATTTGGTAGTATTGCAAGTACACCTGAAGCAGCAATAGATCAAGTTGCTACATTAACAAATGAGCCAGATAGATTAGCTGCAATGTCACAAGCAATGGATGCTTCTAGAATTCCATATTCAACATACAAATTATGTAAAGATTTATTAGACTTACTTAATCATTCATCTCGATATGAGGAAGTTTACGGAAAGGTTCCTTTATATGCAAAGCTCTTCGTTAAATAATTATGGCACAAATAAAAATTTTATAATCATGCTAATCATCTTATTCTTAATGGAATTTGCTCGAGGAATGTATATTTTAAGTTATTTATCATTGCTTCCAACAGCAACCTCAATTGCTGTTGGTATAACATCTATTGCTATTTCTATACATTTTATTTCAGATGCAGCTACAAATTTTGTGATTGGTTTCTTACTTAAACGCTTAGGTACAAAATTAGTACTAACTTTAGGGTTTTTACTTGCTTTTGCCAGTCTATTTTTAGTTATTTGGTTCCCTACTTCACCTATAGTATTAATCATCAGTGCCGTCTTATTAGGTATTGCGGTAAGTCCTATATGGGTAATCATGTTAGCAAGTGTCGATGAAAAGAACCGTGGTAAACAAATGGGTTATGTGTACTTCTCTTGGTTACTAGGTCTACTAGTAGGTATGGTTGGCATGAATATTATATTTAAATTTCATCCGACGCAATTTGCGTTTTTAATGTCACTTGTTGTATTAATTGCTTGGATATTATATTATTTCGTAAAAATTAGACTCACAAATTATAATACTCGCCCCGTTAAACAGCAATTAGGTCAGATAGTAAATGTCACAAAACGACATTTACTTCTTTTTCCGGGGATTTTACTACAAGGTGCTTCAATTACTGCTCTTGTTCCTATATTACCTACATATGCAACAAAAGTTGTCGGTGTTTCAACAGTTGAATATACGATGGCAATCGTATTTGGTGGCATTGGCTGTGCGTTTTCAATGTTGTTCTTATCTAAGATAATTGATAATCATGGCACATTATTTATGTACAGTGTAATATTTAGTGGTTTTGTACTCTATACACTTATGATATTTGCTTTATCATTAATTACTGAAATTACATTAGTTTGGATATTAGCAGTATTTATTGGTCTTATGTATGGTATCTTACTACCAGCCTGGAACACATTTATGGCAAGCCATATACATTTGGATGAACAAGAAGAAACTTGGGGCGTATTTAATAGCGTTCAAGGTTTTGGCTCTATGATTGGTCCACTTGTCGGTGGTTTAATAACTGAGTTTTCAAATTCAGTAAATAACACATTTTATTTTTCAGCTTTTGTATTCTTATTCTTAGCAGTTTTTTATGGTATCTATTTTATCAAACATAAAAAACAACTTTAGAGGATTCTTAAATTTTAAAATAAATAGGAAAAAATGTTAAGCTTAATCAAGTTATCAATTGAAAATTATCATTAGCCAACCTTAAATATACATGTACGCATGAGTTATAACAACTCAAAAAATTTAGAACATGAAACTTAAAATGTATCTAGTTAAAAAAACGTCAATTTCTATTAAAAACATATAGAAATTGACGCTTTTTTTATTTTCATACAATTTTTCACCTTGCTCACGCCTAGATTGTATACCTACCAAAATTATAATATTTTAAATATAAAAGAGAGCTAACCTAAATTGATTAGCTCTCTATCTTTTTATGTCTAAACAAGAACTGTTCAGACAATAATCAAAATGAAACATGTTTACGCTAAATTAAAGTTTTCTAAAACTTTCCATTTATCTTCTTTTTCATCGTAATAAACTAAAGAAAGTTGCTCAATTGTTTCTTTGTAGTCAATTCCCGCTAGCTTCAATTGTCCATAAATATCTTCAAATTCTTGACTCGTCAACCCTTGGGCAATAGTAAAATGTGGTACAAATGAATGATCTGCAACCCCATAAAAATCGCCTTTGTTAAATTGATTAAATAAGTTTTCTAAAGTTTCTGTTTTTTCAACTTTAAAATAAATAACATTTGTAATCGGCGCAAAATTAGATGCTTTTGTTGCATGAACATCGACCGTTGGAATGCCTTCGATTCTCGATTTGATTGTCTCTTTTACAGACTCTAAATCGTCATCGTTTATTTTAAATTGCCCCTTTATCGTTATATGCGGCATAATAGATGCATAATGAGCATCATAACGCTTACGATATGCATTCACTTCATCTTGAAATGCTTTTGACGGAATTAATGCCAATCCTAAAATCATTTAAATTCCTCCTTTGTTTAACATAATTACATTATAGCAAATTTCAGAAAAATTCGTTACTCTAAAGTCAATTTATTTCAGAATATTAAAATGAAATATTATCAGATAAAAAATATTTTAACATTTCATCAAGTAAATATTGCCATGATTTCCATCTATGACCGCCTTCAAATTCTAAATAATGGTATGTAAAACCATTTGCTTTAATAATTGAATTTAATTCACGGTTTGGTGTTAAAAAATCTGCAGTTTTACCAGTAGTCGGTAACTTGAAATTTTCCTCTTCTAATCCAACCGCATGCCAAATTGAAAGTTGCTCTTTAAATTGACAGCGTTCAATCAATGTCTGGATAGCCTCATCATGTTGCGGACTTAATAATCCCACTTGACTAAATATACGCGGATACGACAATGCAGTAATTAAGGCCGCGCTACCAGCTAAACTATCTCCTAAAAGAACACGCGCATTACCTACTTTAAACGTTGGGAATGTCTTATCTATAAATGGTAATATTTCATTAGCCATAGCTTTCACAGTCAACGGTGTACGCGCACCTTGAGGGTGAAATTCTGCTCTTCTTTTATCAACGTCTTCATAGTGAAAACCTACAAAAATCGCTCGCTCAATTTCATTGGCTTCTCTTAACTTTTCATAAGTACGATGGATTCTACCAAAAGCAAAAAAGTCTGCCCCATCAAAGCAAAAAACAACTTTATATTTAAATAATTCTGTAAAATCCTTAGGTAAATAGATAGATAACGTAACATCTCTATCTAAAATCTCGCTAGGAAAATTAATCTTATTGATATTTCCTGGTTGAAAGTCATACATAAATCATGCGCCCCCTAGTAGTCTTATAGACATTGTACCAAGAGACACATGATTTTAAAATATTTCAACTTAACTTTTACAAATTGAGTGATTACTTAATCATCAATTTTTTCTTCTTTGAGGCGCTGAGGATAATCTTTTAGCCAGAAAACAGCATTAGGCACTTTACTAGGATCTGGTTTATAAATAGCGCGTTTACCTGATCCAAGTTTTTTCTTTTGCTTTTCATAATCTTTCAACGCATTGATTGCTGGCTTGTGTAGTATCCAAATAGCAATAATATTTAACCACGCCATCATACCTACGCCCAAATCCCCCATCATCCATGCTAAATCTGCAGTTTTAACTGCACCATATACTGTCGCTAAAATCAGAACGATTCTTATAATATTAATATATATAAAAGTGGTTTTCTTCGAACTTCTTCTAGTTAAGTACGTAATATTGGTTTCAGCAATATAATAGTATGCCAATATTGTTGTAAAGGCAAAGAAGAATAATGCAATTGCAATAAAGTATGATCCAAATCCTGAGAATGCAGGATCAAAATGATATCCACTGCCATGGAAAGCTTTATCAATACCCGCTTGCGCATACATCGCTGTACCTGAATAATCTTTATCTCCATTCGACATTTCTACAAATATTCCATTATCCTTAATCATACTTGCTTTACCATCTGACATCGATCCGCCATCAGTAACATTATATGTACCTGAGAGCAAAATAATTAAAGCAGTTGCTGTACAAACAAATAGTGTGTCTATATAAACTGAGAATGATTGTACTAATCCTTGTTTAGCTGGATGAGATACTTCTGCTGCAGACGCAGCGTGTGGACCTGTACCTTGTCCTGCTTCATTCGAATATAGCCCTCTTTTAACCCCAATTTCAATCATAGCGCCTACAATACCACCAAAAGCCGCTTCAAAACCAAATGCTGATTTAAATATCAAAGCAAATAGAGCAGGAACTTGTTCAATATTTATAAATATAATTATAACTGCCATTAATATGTAGGCAATTGCCATAAACGGAACGACTGCAGTTGCTGCATTTGCAATCCACTTAATACCTCCAAATATGATTAAGCCAATTAATACCGCTAAGAATAGTGCTACTATCCAAGGTTCTATACTAAACGCATTTTTCATCGAACTTGAAATTGCATTAGACTGCACGCCTGGTAATAATACCCCCACTGATATAACAGTAACGATTGCAAATATTAAACCGTATATCTTCCCTAATTTCCCCTTAATACCGTATTCAATATAGAATGCTGGACCGCCTCGATATTGTCCTTTCTCTTCACGTTTATATATTTGTCCGAGCGTGGATTCTATAAACGCACTACCAGCACCTAAAAATGCTGACGCCCACATCCAAAATATAGCGCCAGGTCCCCCAATAAATATAGCTGTCGAAACACCTACAATATTACCAGTCCCAACTCTACCTGCTAAAGATAAAGCTATTGCTTGGAAACTAGATATCCCTGTCGGTGATTTTTCCCCTTGAAACATTAAACGTATCATTTCTTTAAAATGTCTAAGTTGAAAAAACCGCAACATAAAAGAAAATAATACCCCAGTAACTAACAATCCATAAACTAATGGTTTGCTCCAAACAATATCATACAACCACGTAAGTAATCCCTCTAACATAACGTATCCCCCTTGTTGTACTATCATGTAAAATGATATATTTTTCATTATTATACACATATATAATATTCCGCGCAACGTATTCATTAAGTTATCTTTTTCACGAATTATATATTTTATTCTCTAATTTATATTAAATATTTCAGAGTACTATATTTCAATCGTTAAATAGTTTTACACCATTTAACACAAATTATTCTAATTCGTATGATTAACTTTCTATTTTTTTATAATAGTGGCACAGAAATTACTGAATTCTATTTTCATCTTTTGTTCTTTGTTTATTTGAGATATACTAAATAGTACTTAAAAAAGAAATTTAGGAGGAACTGTCCTATGCTAAATAAGGTTTGGTTTAGAACAGGAATTGCCTTATTAATCCTGTTTTTACTAATCAAATTAGTCATGGAAGTCCATAGTGTATTTTTACCGTTTGTAATTATTATTCAATCGGTATTGTTACCATTGTTATTAAGTGGCTTCTTATTCTATATTTGCTTACCTTTTCAAAAAATATTGGAAAAAAACAAAGTACCCCGTTGGGCTAGTATTACAATTATCTTTATCGCTTTATTTATCATTATCGGTATTATTATTAGGTTTATTGCACCACCTATTGCAGAACAAATTGAAAACTTAATTAATCAAATACCAGCATTGCAACATGAAATCCAATATATTATTAACTTTGCTTTAGATCAAATGGAAAGATTACCTGCTGATGTAACAGATAGAATAAATAAAATGGTTCAATCTATGAGTGATAACACTGCAGATATATTATCTAATTCATTTAGTTATTTAACTTCATTTATCTCAACGCTATTTTTACTTATCATGGTGCCATTTTTCTTAATCTATATGTTAAAAGACCATGAACGTTTTATACCTTTTATTGCTAAGCTATTTAAAGGCGATAGAAAAGTTTTTATTGTTGATTTATTAAAAGACTTAAACCATACAGTACAATCTTATATTCAAGGTCAAGTAACAGTTAGTATCATTTTAGGTATTATCTTATATATCGGTTATTCAATTATTGGTTTGAATTACACACTATTATTAGTTATGTTTGCCTGTGTAGCCAATATGATTCCGTTCCTTGGTCCATGGATGGCGTTTGCTCCAGCAGCCATTATCGGCATTATTCAAAGTCCAACTATATTTATATGGGTATGTATTATCACATTAGTTGCTCAACAACTAGAAGGTAATGTCATTACACCAAACGTTATGGGTAAATCTTTAAATATTCATCCCTTAACAATTATTGTTGTTATTTTAGCTGCTGGTAATCTCGGTGGCTTTGGCCTAATACTTGTAGCTGTCCCACTTTATGCAGTGATTAAAACGATTGTTCGTAATGTTTTCAAATACAGACAACAAATTATTGAAAAAGCAAACAGTGATGTTAAAGAATAGCTTAAAATAGCATTCTTGATAATATGTCATCGTTTTACGTTTAGTTACGTCACTTAAATCAGCTAGACAAATTATCTAGCTGATTTAAGTATGTATATTGAGGTCGTGATAAGTGCGCATCAAGACCTCAATTTTTTTAATTAAAAAAGAGCCTGGGACATAAAATTCTTAGACAAGTGAAAAAAGGCAATTTCTATTGAAATAATATAGAAATTGCCTTTTTCATTATTGTTTTGATTATAGTTAGCTCGTTGAGCTACTACTTTTCTTATATTAAGTGCCATTAATACAAATCCAAGTTCTCTTTTGACTTTATTTATGCCTCTAACCGACATTCAAGTGAAACCCGAAATAGCCTTCATAAATCCAAAAACAGGTTCTACATCAATTTTTCTTTGATTGTAGATTTCTTTTGTTTCTGGTTCTGAAAGCTTTTGATCGATTTGGGCTTTGAAATATTCCCAGTTATAATTTCTCATTATTTTTTTATTAGATTTTGAATTTGATTTCATACAATTGTTCTTCAGTGGACATTCTGAACAATTATCGCATTCATATAATTTAAAATCTCTCCTAAATCCATATTTATCATAGCGATAAGCATACCTTTTAAAACCAAGCCTTTTATGATTCGGGCATATAAATTCATCATTGATTTCATCATATTTCCAATTTTGAGTATTAAAAATGTCACTTTTATATTTGTTGGTTTTATCTTTAATAAACATGCCATAAGTTATGAGCGGTGTTCTATTAAATTCATCTATAATTGCCATATAATTAGGTTCACTACCATAACCAGCATCAGCTACGATATATTCAGATAAATGACCGTAGGTCTCTTTAATTAAAGTTAAAAAAGGCACCATTGTTCTTGTGTCTGTCGGATTTTGATACACATTATATGATAAAACAAATTGAGAATTTGTCGCTATTTGTAAATTATATCCTGGCTTAAGTTGTCCATTTTTCATATGATCTTCTTTCATTCTCATGAAAGTTGCATCATGGTCTGTCTTAGAATAACTATTTCTATCTTGGAGTATAGCTTTTTTGTTTTTTATATTTATACTTTCGTTCTGAATAATCAGCGAATTTCTTTTTATATCTTTTGATTTCAGTTCGCTTTTGACGTATTTGCTTTCTTAACCGAGTACATTTTTCATGTTCAATGTAATAATTTAAATCTTCGATTTCTTTATCCAAATGAGTACCAATTAAATCTATTTCTTCTTGTGTTAATTTATGATCATTATCTTCTTTAATCTTAGGTATGATTTTCTCTTTCACTAATTCGTAATATAGCGCTTTAGAATCTTCATTCATTTTTGATTCATAGTTTTGAATACTCTTTTTCCAAACAAATGTATATCTATTGGCATTAGCTTCCAGTTTTGTACCATCAATAAAAATAGTTTTATCATCTATAAGATTTTGTTTCAGACATTGGCTGTGAAATTGAATAAATAAAGATTCTAATAGCGCATCTACTTTAGGATTTACTCAAAAACGATTAATTGTTTTATAAGAAGGTGTTTGATTTTGTGATAGCCACATCATTCGGATACTATCATTAAGCAGTTTTTCTATTTTACGACCAGAAAATACGGATTGTGTGTAAGCATATAGAATAATTTTCAACATCATTTTGGGATGACATGATGTTGCCCCGAGATGATGTTTGAATTCATCGAATTCACTTTCCGGGATTGTTTCAACGATTTCATTAACATGTCGTGACATATCATTTGTGGGGATAAGAACTGAAGTTTCCATTGGTAGTGTAAGTTGAGTCATGTTATAATCTTTATACATAAGGCACCTCTCGTTAATTTAGTTTAGTTGTGTTTATTAAATTATACGAAAGGGCCTTGTTTTTTTAAAGTGTTTTAATGTAAAATTACATATTAATGAGACGTATTTTGGCGAGACTCTTGAGGGAACAGGACAAGCTGAAGACTACAGGCTGAAGCTGTCCCCTAAGAAAGCGAGCCAACAATACGAAGTATTGAATACAAAGGAAGCACTCAGATGAATTAAATCATCTGAGTGCTGTTTTTCTGGGATTTATGTCCCAACCTCTTTCATAATTTTATTTAACGATATGATAACCACTATCTACATGAATATTTTCTCCGGTCACACCACTTGAAAAATCGCTTAATAGATAAGCCGCAGTTTTACCAACTTCCTCTTGATCAATATTACGTTTTAATGGGGCACGTTCTGTTATTTCGTTTAAGATCGTGTTAAAACCGCCTACTCCTTTTGCACTCAATGTACGGATAGGTCCAGCTGAAATCGCGTTAACACGGATGTTTTCTTGTCCTAAATCTAACGCTAGGTAACGAACATTTGCTTCTAAACTTGCCTTCGCAACACCCATAACATTATAATTTTGAACTGCAAATTCGCCGCCTAAATAAGTTGTAGCTACAATACTACCACCTTCAGGCATAAGTTTTTTCGCTTCACGTGATACAAGCGTTAATGAATAAGAACTAATATCTTGTGCTAATAAGAAACCATCACGTGATGTATCAATAAAACGACCACGTAAATCTTCCATATTTGCAAAAGCAATTGAATGGTAAACGCCATCTATGTTGCCAACTTCTTCTCCAATTTTAGCAAACCCATTTACTACATCTTCATCACTTTGAACATCAATTTGGTACATATGATGTGTTTCTTGATTTAATTGTTCAACTAATTTTTCCAATTCTTTTTTACTACGATCTTTACGGTATGTAAATACTAATTTTGCACCAAGTTGATCCAATACTTTAGCAACGCCAAAACCGATACTACGTTTGTTTGCAATGCCCATAATGACGAAAGTTTTGTTTTCTAAATTTAACATGAAAATAACTCCTTTATTTAAATTTTCATTTTTAACTGGTTCGAATTCAGATGACACAGATATATCCACTTTTCATCGATACCAATATCAACATTCCTTATTTTAACATTGGTTATAATAAATAAACAATTTATTTTAATATCAATTGAATTTTTTATGCGTTTACATAGCAAAAGGGAATTAATCACCCTAAAACAGTTGCTATAAAAAGGTTCTAACATGATTTTGTAACAAATTGAAATCTAGTAATCACAAAATACTATTTTTTGAATTCCGCTCCTATATGTTAAAGGCTGAGACAT
Organism: Staphylococcus sp. 231237_7MaSpsaltlick; assembly: GCF_043107035.1. Taxonomy (NCBI): domain Bacteria; kingdom Bacillati; phylum Bacillota; class Bacilli; order Caryophanales; family Staphylococcaceae; genus Staphylococcus; species Staphylococcus sp. 231237_7MaSpsaltlick. The sequence continues at coordinate 49,038 of NZ_JBICNX010000012.1, read as the reverse complement.
TTATATATAACAATATGCATCAGCCTTCATATTCAAATATTGAATTTATCATTAGTAAGGTAATACAAGATAAAATATCACTTATAATCATAAACTGTTTAATAATAAAATTCTAATTCACGTTTCAATTCATCAACATATTCTTTAGAACCTGTAACAATAACACGGTCTCTGTAACGAAGCTGAGTATCACCATGTGGCACAATAGATTCATTATTTCTAATAATACGAACGAAAATAATATCTCCACCGAATGGGAAATTACGTAGTTGAATCTGATCATATTGATGGTTTAACATGGCAATTTCATACAGTGATGTTTCAACATTACTTAACAAGTTAAGCATATTAGGTGTTTCTATCAAACCTTTTAATAAAATCTTATTACTCATGTAACTACTAAACACTTCAATACCTTCTCTTTGAAGAGCCTCATCATTAGAACTAGATTCCAATCTACAAATAACACGTTTTACACCGTGAGCTTTTGCCATTAATGCTACTTTGCGATTAATAACGTCATCATTTGTTGAACACACAACGATATTACGTTTAAATAAACCAAGACGTTCAAGCAATTCTTCTTCATAATCTGCAATTTCGACCATTGAAATTGCATCAGATAATTTACGTTTATCACTTAAATCATTTCGATAATAAAGTGAAACCTGATAAAGTTGCGAAGATAAATTTTGAGCAATAGGTATAGTTAATTGGTTCTTTCCTATCAAACTCACTTCAATTTGTCTTGTGGCTTCATCCGGCATTGGAAACATTTTCTTAAAGATAATTGGCACAAACACACAAGTAATGACTGCACTTAAAATTAAAATTCCCGATATCTCAGGTGAAATTGTACCAAGTTGTTCCGCAATTTTAGCAGAAGCAATAACTAATGATAATGTAGATGTTAATAGAAATGCGGAAGAAATTGTAGTTTTCATATCAAACCATCTACGTATATAAAATACTGGTATCAATTTAGATATTATAAAAGCTAATATTAAAAATGGAATAATCAACAATAATGCCGGTTCTTTAACCAACTCTGGGATATTTAAATCTACACCAACCATAATAAAGAATATCGGAATAAAGAACCCATATCCAAATGAATCTAACTTTTCTACCATATCCTCATCCGGATTAAGAAGAGAAACTACAACCCCAGCTAAAAATGCTCCTAAAATATTTTCTGCACCAACACCTTCAGCTAAAGCTACTAATAATAGGATAAGCGCAAATACAGCACGTATACCAATTTGAGTAGTACCATCCATTAATTTTTGTAAGAATTGTGCCTTCTTGAAGAAACCACCTAAAAAGTAAAACACAATTGTAAATACGACTAAACTGCCGATTAACCACAAGGAGGTATTCCCCGAAGCATGTAACGTACCATATGCTGTTAATAAAATCATTGTTACTAAATCTGCTAGTACAGCAACTAACAAGATAAATTGTCCAATTGTCGTACGCATAATATTCATTTCTTTTAATGTTGGTACAACGACACCTAATGAAATCGTTGATATAATAATAACCATAAGCAAGACATCATCAATTAAGCCGAACCATTTGAACATATATGCAAAAACAATAGAAATAATCATAATAAACATAAATACAACTATCGCTAGTTGTAAATGACCTGGCTCTTGTTTTTTGACTTTTTCTTCTTGCTTAGTTGAACTTTTATCTCTTTTAAAGGCTTTAAAATCAATTTCCAAACCACTTAAAAACATTAAAAATATAAAACCTAAAGTTGATAATATATTGAGTATTGAATCACGTTCGACTAAATTTAAAAAAGAATGTCCTATAATAATACCCATTAATATTTCAGCCACTACTATAGGTAAAAAATTGATTCTTAGTCTATTGACTATAATTGGCGTGAAAAATGCCGTTAAAACTACGACAACAAGCGACACAAATTCCATATAACCCCCTTATGTTAAGTAAGACATAAATGATGTTGCTAATCCAAAATAAATCAACATACTGACAATATCATTAATAGTAGTGATAAAAGGACCACTTGCAACTGCAGGGTCAATTTTTAACTTGTTCATCACCAACGGGATCATTGAACCTACTAATGTACCCACTGTCATCGCAATTGTTAAACTACTACCTACAATGGTTGCTAAGATTGGTTGGCCGTATAAGACCATAATAATGATAAATAACAAGATTGCACAAACCAATCCACTTAAAAATCCACTGCCTGTTTCTCTTAATGCTACCTTAAATTTACTTTGTTCATCAATTTCACCCGTTGAAATGTTACGAACAGAAACGGCAAGTGATTGTGTACCCGAGTTTCCAGACATCCCACTAATAATTGGAATAAATGCAGCTAATAATGCAACTTTTGATAATGTATCTTCAAATGATCCTAAAATAGTCGCCGTAATCATACCTAAGAATGTAAGGATAATCAACCAAGGTAATCTTTTTCTTGCTGTTTTAATTACAGAATCATTTGTAGCGTCGACGTCTGAGACACCGGCTAAACGAGAATAATCTTCGCTTGCTTCTTCGTCCATAACGTCTAAAATATCATCGATTGTGATAATACCAAGTAAATGGTCTTGATAGTCAACAACTGGCATAGCTATGAAATCATAGTCTCTCATTTTTTGAGCGACGTCTTCTTGGTCATCAGCTGCATTTGCACTAATGACACGCTCACTCATGATATCTTCAATATATGCATCGTTTTCAGCTACAATCAAGTCTCTAAGTGAGAGTACGCCAGCTAATTGTTTATCATCATTCACTGCAAAAATAACATAAATAGTTTCTGCATTAGGTGCTTGTTCTTTTACATGGATAAGCGCCTCTTTTACAGGCATTGTTGCTTTCAACGAGATATATTCAGTGGTCATGATACCACCGGCAGTATCTTCCTCATAATGTAATAACGCTTTAATTTCTTTAGCGTCTTCACGCTTCATTAATGTGAGGAGACTAACTGTCTTTTGTTTAGACAACTGATTCATAATATCTACGGCATTATCGTAAGACATATCTTCTAAAATTTTACTAGCATAATTAGCATCCATCGTATCAAATAGTGCTTCATATTCATCTTCATCGATTTCTAATTGTTCAAAGAAATCGGCAACTTCTTCTGGCGATAGCACTTCAAAGATACGTTGTCGTATATCTTCATCGCTATCTTCAAAGTATTCACTTTGTTCATATGTATGCATAGATAAGAATTCATCTCTAAATTCGTCAATATGATTATTAATCAACAAATCATCTAGCAATACTTTATTATATACTTGTTCATCTTCTAATGTAATTGACTCTTTTTCATTAGCCATTAGCCCCACCTCCATAGTTCTTTTAAATTATATCATATTAAATATAGTTTCAATCGCGTCATATCTATCGTTTATTACAATCTTTTGATTTTTAATTGGATGTATAAATGATATCTGGATACAACGTAATAATTGATGATGGTAAGTTTCATCTTTACCACCATACAAGTCATCACCCACTAATGGATGACCGATATGTTGAAAATGCACACGTATTTGATGCGTTCTTCCTGTCAGCAATTTCACTTCACATAAGGTGCGGTTGCCTATATGTTCGAGCGCTTCATATCTAGTCTGTGAGGCCTTTCCTAAACGACTGACTTGGCGCTGAATAATACTTTCAGGATGTCTTGCGATAGGAGCATCAATTAAACCTTCACCGTCTAATAACCCCTGACAAATACATAAATATTTTTTATCAATTTTAATTTGGTTCATTAAATGATGAATAAATCCATGCTTGGCCAACACAACAATCCCTGAAGTATTACGGTCTAAACGCGTAACAATATGTGGGGTCAATGATATCTTTCTATCATTAAAATAACCCAACACTTGCTCTACTAAACTAAAATGTAAATGATCTCTAGAAGGTGCACAATTTTGTTGGGCAGATTTCGACACAATAATTAAATATGAGTCTTCATATAAAATATTTAATGTGTCGTAAAATGGATTTAAGTTAGGGCTAGGTGTTTCTTCACTTAAAAATACTTCTAAAATATCATTTATAGCTAATTGCTTTCTGACGGTAACTGGTTGTCCATTAACTAATAAAGCGCCATTATGCTTAATGGCGCTTATCGTCCGTTTAGAAAACTCTTGTTGCTGTAAAAATGTGCGAACCATTTCTGGTCGCTGTATCATATAAGTAAATTTCATTTACTCATCATCTCCACTCGAGATGAACGAGTCGTGTACCCTTTTCCAAAAAGGAAATGGTCTAAATCTAGCAAATCGAATTTTTTCATTTGCAACGCGATATTGTATCGCATTAACATTTTTATGTTTTATACTAACGTGGTCAATCGTCGTTAAAATAGTATCATGATTAACTGGTGTTATTAAACATGTATGATGTTTTGGTAAGACTAAAGGAGAGCCTACTGTTCTAAATACACGATTATTAATTGATGCAATTTCAGCAATTTGCATAGCTTCTAATGATGGGTGTATTAATGCGCCTCCTAGTGCCTTATTATATGCTGTAGAACCTGATGGCGTTGAAATACACAAACCATCACCTCTAAAGCGTTCAAATTGATTACCTCTAATATTCACATCGACAACTAAGGTCGAACCATTTTCAGTTTTCATAGTAGCCTCATTTAATGCTAAATGACGTGTCTCATATCCATTATCATTATAACGTACTATCATTTCTAACAAGGGATATTCAATAACTTGGAATTCAGAGTTATTAATCTCAATTATAAGTTTCTCAACTTCATGTGGCACCCAATCAGCATAAAAACCTAAATGCCCTGTATGAACACCTACAAACGCACAACGAGATAGCATATGACTATACTGATGAAAAGCTTGTAACAGTGTTCCGTCCCCACCAACAGAAATTACGATTTCTGGATTATCCGGATCTTCAACCATCTGAAAATCTTTCATATGGTTAATCATTTTATGTTTTAAAGCATTAGATTTTGAATCACCTTTAGATAAAATCGTGTAACGCATCGTAACATCCCCTAGTCATTATTATGCTTTTTCGCACGCTTTTTAGAATAATATTTCTGAGCTTCTTGAATTTCTTCTTTTATTTCTGACATCTCTTCATCTAGCAAAAATGCCGCTTCTGCAGCCCTTTCTAATCGATGTTGAATCTCTGGTGGATAATCTCCATCATATTTATATCTCAAAGTATGTTCTATCGTTGCCCAAAAATTCATAGCCAACGTTCTAATTTGAATTTCTGCTAATATTTTCTTTTCTCCATTTAATGTTTCAATAGGATATTCAATAATAACATGAAATGAACGATAACCACTTTGTTTGGTATTACTAATGTAATCCCGCTCTTCTACAACTTTAAAATCTTGACGCTGTCTTAATAAATTAACCACAATATCAATATCATCAACAAATTGACACATTAAACGCAAACCTGCAATATCATACATTTCTTCATGTAAACGATCAAAAGAGATTTGGCGTTTATTAGCTTTATCAATAATACTTGTCATAGGTTTGACTCGGCCTGTTACAAATTCTATAGGAGATGCATTATCTTCTACTTCGTATTGTTTTCTAAGCCCTTTTAATTTAATTTTCAATTCGTCTACCGCTTGTTTATATGGAGATAAAAACTGATCCCATTGATTCATTGTGCCTCACTCCGCTTCAATCTAATTCGAAAATGTCCTCTACAACGGAAACAAACTCCTTACCATAATTTGAATTACCCTGAATGTTATCCAATATGTAATTAAACTCATTTTCGAATTGTTTTAATTCTAAGTCGTCATTAACGATAATTTTCTTGCCTTTGTTTTCATGTAACATAGACCATGTTTCTTGAACAAATATCAAATAAGAATAGTTTTGTCCATCGTCTAATATATATGCAAAGCTGTAATTATCACTATCAACAAGCATTTGTCCTGCTTCTTGTAATCCTTCTGTGGATTGTTCTGTATAGCAATTAATACTATCTTCTGTAATTTTTATTTCATTCACATAAATACGCATGCTTGTTCCTCCTTATTCTTCATTATTTTAACATAATTTCATGCTACATAACATGTTCCAAGATAATGTTATAACAACATTAAGCTATCAATTTCAACTATTTATGTAATCACAAATGCAGTTCAATTTAAATTAAATAAAAAGTGTTTTAAAATAAAGGAACATACGCATCAGAAGGAGAGATTATAGTGGCAACAAACAACGAGATTGAATTCAAACAATTGTTAACAGAAGCACAATACAATGCTATTCATAAAATCTATTTCAGAGAAATTGAGTCTTTTAAACAAACAAATTACTATATTGATACGCCGGATTTTGATTTAAAAAATCATAAATCAGCTTTAAGAATTCGAGTAAAAGATGAATACCTAGAGATGACATTAAAAATACCAGCTGAAGTCGGTCTTACTGAATACAATTTTGAAACACATATCGTTCCTAAATTAGACAAACTTATTCCAGAACAATCGTTGCCTTCTGAAATTGCAGATCAACTTATAAAAATGGATATTGATTTAAGTCAATTAATTATTCTAGGTTCACTTAAAACTGAACGTTTAGAGAAAGAAATAAATGGAAACTTACTTGTGCTTGATAAAAGTACTTACCTAGATTGCGAAGACTATGAATTAGAATATGAAGTAGAAGATTATGATGAAGGTTTAATTCAATTTAAATCAATCCTTGAAAAATTTGATATGAAACATGAAATTCCATCTAACAAAGTACAAAGATTTTTTGATCGTAAATCAAATTTATATCATAACTAATTACATGCAATTGCAAAAAGTCGAATTACTTCCAAATGTAAAAATTCATGTTATATTAGTATTATATTAACAGGATACGGTGATATTATGACGCAAACACCATACGAAATCATTGGCCAAAAAGCCTTATATGAGATGATTGATTACTTTTATTACTTAGTTGAACAAGATAGTAGAATTAATCATTTGTTTCCTGGAGATTTTTCTGAAACAAGTAGAAAACAAAAACAATTTTTGACTCAATTCCTAGGTGGGCCAAATCTTTATACACAAGAACATGGTCATCCAATGTTGAAAAGACGTCATTTAGATTTTATTATAACAAATCATGAACGCGATGCTTGGCTCGAAAATATGTATAAAGCCATACAGCATGCTAATTTTCCCGAAGGTGTCGGTGATTATTTATACGAGAGATTACGCTTAACAGCGAATCACATGGTTAATTCCGAAAATTAATTGTAGGTGGAATAGACATGACTGAAGAATTAAGATTAATACAACCCAATAGTCGTGAAGATGTAAATCTTTCACCTGTTAGTAAGATAGAAATTTATTCCTTTTTTGATCCTTTCAGTAAGGAATGTTTTAAATTATCTGCAATCCTTTCTAAATTGCGCATTGAGTATAAACAATATATAAGTATTAGACATATATTGAACCCATCATTACGCGTTTTGACTAAATGCCAAGCGCAAAGTACATCTGATTTAGATAATATCGCACTTGCATATAAAGCTGCTGAGCTTCAAGGACGAATACGTGCGGAGCGTTTTATACATCTTGTACAAAATGAGATTATACCAAAGCGAGATATTATTACAGAATCGATGGTTAATAATTGTATCAGTAACGCAGGACTAGACTACGAAGTTTTTAAAGAAGATTTGCAAAGTAACTGTTTAAAAGAAAGTTTACAAGTAGATTTGCATATCGCACGAGAAATGGAAATTGAAGAAGCCCCTTCCCTTGTATTCTTTAGCGAAGACGTTCACGAAGAAGGGTTAAAAGTAGAAGGACTATACCCTTATCATATTTACACTTATATTATTAACGAACTCATTGGTTCAACAATAGAAAAAGAATTACCACCAAGTCTTGAAGAATACATCCAACAACAACAATTAGTTACTAAAGAAGAGTTACTAACAATATATGAGTGGCCAGAAAAATTAATGAATAAAGAGCTGAAAAAGTTAGCAATACAACAAAAAATTGAAAAACTTAAATCACCAGATGGTAAATTTTGGAAAGCTAAAAATTAATGTGATTAAGATTTAACTAAATCCCCTTTATGAATTAAATTTTAACATAAATAAAATGATCAAATTAAAAAGCGATGATTTTTACGAAACACAGTAAAAATCATCGTTTTTTGTTTTTCTATATCTTTTTTCACTTAAAGTTTATTGAATAGTTATTCAATTATACTCATTTTTAGAAGGATAATTTAAAAGGGCATAAAAAAAACGCCGTGTCTGATTACACGGCGCTAAACAAAGGGGATGGGAGAAATTTTTCACTTCAAACAAAGGGGTATGTTTGTTATGTGATTAATTTCATGTTTATAATATAACACGGTAAAATACACCTTTCAACCTTTTAAATTAAATAAGTTCAGTTTGTCACAAACTTGTCATATTGTAACCGAATACATTCATACTAAGCTTTCATTAGCTTTTCAAAAGCATCTAATTTTTGTTCAAATACTTGGCAAGCTTGTTCAATTGGTTCAGGTGTTGTCATATCTACCCCAGCATTTTTCAAGATTTCAATTGGGTAATTTGAACTACCTTTTTTCAGGAATTCATTAATATATCTATCTACTGCTGGTTGGCCTTCAGTTAATATCTGATGACTTAAACTTTGTGCAGCACTATATCCTGTTGCATATTGATACACATAATAATTCATATAAAAGTGAGGGATTCTTGACCATTCTTTGCTGATATCTTCATCCGTTTCAACTGAATCACCAAAATAAACACGGTTTAATTCAGCATATTCTTCGTTCATACGATTTGCTGTCAGCGGTTCTCCCGCTTCTTCTATTTGATGTATTTTGTGTTCAAATTCAGCAAACATCGTTTGTCTAAATAAAGTAGCACGGAAACGCTCTAGTTCTTGATTTAACAATAATAACCTACGTTCATCATCTAAATGTTTATCCATATAATCACTTAGTAAAGCTTCATTACATGTAGATGCTACTTCCGCGACAAATATTGTATAATCACTTGAATTAGATGGTTGATTTTTACGACTAAAATAACTATGAGCAGAATGACCAAATTCATGTACTAACGTATATAAATCAGACACAGTATTTGACCAATTTAATAAAATAAATGGATTTGTTAGATGTGCACCTGAAGAATAACCGCCTGAACGTTTACCTTTATTTTCAAAGACGTCTACCCAACGATTATTTAATCCTTCATTTACTACTTCCATGTATTCTTCGCCCATAGGTTGTAAAGCTTTAACCATCCAGTCTTTCGCTTCCTCGTATGGCATTTCAAACTTCACATCTTTAACTAAAGGAGTATACAAGTCGTACATTTTCATGTCTTCTAGACCTAATAATTCCTTACGTAATTTTGTATAACGATGCAATAATGGTAAATATTTGTGTACTGTTTTTACTAAATTGTCATAAACAGCTTCTGGAATATGATTATTACTTAAAGCTGCTGCTCTTGCAGATTCATAATTATGTGTACGCGCATTAAATACATTCTTTTTAACTTCTCCTGCTAATGTAGCACTTAAAGTGTTATTGTATGCACCATAAGCTTTATATAAATTTTCAAATGCAGATTTTCTCAATATACGGTCATCTGATTCTAAACATTTTATAAATGTACCTTGTGTAAGAGAATGACGATTACCATCCTTATCAATAGCATCATCAAATTCTAAGTCTGCATTACTAAACATACCGTATACATTGTCAGCAGTTGATAAAGCATCTTGTGCCTCAGTAAGTAATTTTTCTTTGTCTGCACTCAAGACATGTGGACGCTTTTCATTTATTAATTTCAAATCAAATGCGTATTGTTTCAAATCGTCATTTTCTTCAATAAATAATTGGATCTTATCTTCATCAATTTGTAAAATTTCAGGTACTAAAAAACTCCAACCTGAACTAAACTTAATTATTAACTGATGCGCACGCGCTTCATAGCCTGTATATTTATCATTTGCTGTGTCTTGATCTTGCTTTAAATGTGCATATACATAAACTTTTTCTAATTTAGAACCTAATTCATCTTCTAAAGCTAATGCTTGATATAAAGTTTCAGCACTATCAGCTAAATGACCTTTAAATTGTTGTTCTTTTCCTAAATTTTGCTCTGCTTCTTTAAAAGCTTCTTCAAAAGCTTCATCCGATTCGAATATGGTAGTTAAATCCCATGTATATTCAGGATATTTACGTTCTTGTTCTTCTCTTGTTAATTGTTGTGTCATAATTTTAGTAAACCTCCTATTAAATTCAATACTATAATTTTCTCATGTAAGGCTCAATTTTGCACGTTATTATACCCAATATTTTGATATGATTTTTGAAATTTGTGAACAATTCTTTGAGCTATTAACAGTCTATTAACTTCATAATTATAAAATTCATTATATTTAATAGTATTCGAAAATTCCCTTACATTAATTTTATTTTTATCAATTCTATTCATCAATTGTAATTGCCAATAAATAGGGTGGGATTGTATAAATATCTGCTCTGGATACACTATGCCTAAATTTTCACAAATCCATGTTTCCCCTAATTGCAAATTATAAATAACGCTTAAACTAGGCTCTTTAACAGAGCATTGACGTCTGCAATTCTTAATGTATTGTTTAATCGCAGAGTGCGTTAATTTAAAATTACATGGTAACATTACAGAATCACTTTTATAAAAATAATATGTAAATTGTTTATAGGAAAGTTGTTCCCTATGTGCTATAAAACGATTCCCTCCAATAAATTGGACTATTTTATATCTATATAATACAAACGTATCACTATGCCATGAAAATAGTTGCCTTTTTTTCAAATCAATATACGCCCGTTCGCACTTATTTAAAGTCAATATATTCGTCCTTTTATTATATTTCAATTTACCGATAATCCAAACAACATCAAAACCAATTTTAGCTAAAGCATTGCTTCGTTTTTTAATATTATCAATTGTTATATTTGAAAATTGAATTTCAACCGCAATTTTATTATTAATAATTAAATCTGGATATTGATAGCACTGTGATATATATGGTTCAATCACTACATAAAAATTTAACTCATTCAATTTTTGTGCTAATTCGTATTTAAACATATAGTGTTCGTATGTCTCACTCTTGTTACAAAGGTTTGAATTTTTATGTAAATGAGCAAAATGTGATGCTTTTATTGACCCATTTTTTAAAACAACTTTGTTTTTACAATATGGACAGTGATAATCACCGTTTTTATTAGCATTACGCGCAATCATTAATGTGTCGTTGCTATCCTTGGCATATAACATATTTAAATCACCTCATTTAGTATACACGGTGATTTCACACAAATTACTTTAATAAACTGTACTATATACTCACTTGATATAATGATATAAAAAAACCAACAAAACATAAGCTTTGTTGGTTTTAAATCTTTTTAAACAAAACATAACTCTATATATTACAAATTAATTGTAGAAATGGTTATGTTGTTCTTTATAATTTTATTCATATTAATTATTCTGCAGTGTTTGGAAAATAACGTCTCACTTGCGAAGCGACATTATGGCTCATAATTATTTTTGCGTAGTCATTTAAATATACTTCTGATTTATCAGTAGGATATGCGAACTCAAGTAATTGACTATAACTATCATTAATTGTTTCTTGATCTACATTTTCGTCAAAGTGCACAGCGTAATAATAAATATTGTTAAGACTATATAATAAATCTTCAAATGCATCTGTCACTTGATCGTTGTGATGTGCATAATCGATTACTTCTTCTAAATCACTAAATTTAACAATAACGGTACGTGTATTTTGTTGCTTATGGTCGTTGCGTTCTTGGCTATGGCTATTTTCTTTCTGTTGTTGACGTTGCTCAAATAAATCTTCTAAACTATCGTCTTGATCAAACGTCTGTGATAATAAATCATTTACTTGGTAATCAAGCTGTTCACTATCGTCCTCTGACATATTAATCAAATCTTCATTTTTAGATTTAGATATCGTCACCTCAACACCTTTTTCAAAAGCATGTACTTGAATCCATAACGGGCCTTCAACAACAAAGTCTTCTTCTTCATTAATTTCTTCCATCATATTCCAAAAGAATTCTTCTCCACGTTTGCGATTAGTCCATAAATCTTCACGTTTAAACCCTCTTGCTTCAATATCACTATATGTTATAAATAATTTAACGGTAGTATCGTCAACGCGCTCTATTCTCATATCATCTCACTCCTTACAGTCGATGAATAGTAATCATATTGTATTAGAACATAGCAATAATTACAATTGATTTGTTTGATTAAATTTCACTAAATTCCAATTAGTATCTTATATTAACATATACCCTTATATTAGCCAAAAAAACAGCACTAACTATTCAAGCGTGCTGCGTCAAAATTAACTTATCTCTATATTAAATCTATTTTTTCACTTAGGCAACCTTTGCGTTTGACCTAAGCCCCTGAATATTTGTTATGTTAAATATAACAAAACCATAAAGTAACTTTTAATTCATTACTTTATGGTTTAAGGTTTATTTATTTCACTTATAATTTGTCTTAGTCAACCATACGTTGCGCTTCTTGCAATTGGAACGTACGAACTTTTCTTGGTAAGAAACGTCTGATTTCATCTTCGTTATAACCAACTTGTAGACGTTTTTCGTCTAAAATAATTGGACGACGTAATAAACCAGGGTTGTCTTGAATAATTGAATATAAATCTTGAAGTGGTAATGCATCAATATCTACATTTAATTTTTGGTATGTTTTAGAACGTGTAGATATAATTTCATCAGTACCGTCTTCAGTCATTTTTAAAATTTGTTTGATTTCGTCAATTGTTAAGTGTTCTGAAAAAATGTTACGCTCCGTATACGGAATGTCATGTTCTTGTAACCATGCTTTCGCTTTACGGCAAGATGTGCAACTTGGTGAAGTAAATAATGTTACCATACATCTCACTCTCCTATTTTTCATGAATGTAAATTCATTTGATTTCAATATTTATATGATTAGGAAACTTTATAGTTTTCTTCGCCTTCCTTAACCTTACAATGAAAGTATACCCTTTCAACATTAAAATTAAATGAGAATTCTCTAATTTTTTTCAAAAAATTTAAAATAAAAGTATTTCTCAATAAATTCAACTAGAAATATTGATGTACAAGTAGTTTAACATAACTTACAAATGATTGAAATACTGTTATAATAAACGTATTGTGTATTAAATTAAATTTCAGAAAGTAGGCATCATAAAATGGAAACATTATTTTCAGGTATCCAGCCTAGTGGGATTCCAACAATCGGTAATTACATTGGCGCATTGAAACAATTTGGTGAAGTACAAGATGATTACGATTGTTTCTTTTGTATCGTTGACCAGCATGCAATAACGGTACCCCAAGATCGATTAAAGCTTCGTAAACAAATTAGACAACTTGCTGCAATCTATTTAGCTTCTGGCATAGACCCAGAAAAATCAACACTATTTATACAATCTGAAGTGCCTGCGCATGTTCAAGCTAGTTGGATGCTCACTACGATTTCTTCAATTGGCGAACTAGAACGTATGACGCAATTTAAAGATAAAGCAGTAAAACAAACTGAAGGCGTACCAGCCGGATTGTTAACTTATCCACCTTTGATGGCTGCTGATATTGTTATTTATAACACTAATATCGTGCCAGTTGGTGATGATCAAAAACAACATATGGAGTTAACACGTAATCTAGTAGACAGATTTAACTCTCGTTATAATGATGTATTAATCAAACCAGAAATCCGTATGCCAAAAGTTGGCGGCCGTGTGATGAGTCTTCAAGATCCAACTAAAAAAATGAGTAAAAGTGATGACAACCAAAAGAACTTTATCTCATTGCTTGATCAGCCAAATGTTGCCGCTAAAAAGATTAAAAGTGCTGTAACCGATTCTGACGGTATCATTAAATTTGATCGTGAAAATAAACCTGGCATTTCTAATTTATTATCTATTTATTCAAGCTTAACTGATGAATCGCTTGATTCACTTCAAGAAAAGTATAAAGACTCAAACTATGGTGTGTTTAAAGCAGATTTAGCAGAAATCGTAAAATCATTTTTAACTAATTTCCAAGAAAAGTATGAATACTATTTCAATTCTGATGAGCTTGATACAATTTTAGATAATGGTAGAGATAAAGCACAAAAAGTCTCATTTAAAACATTGAAAAAAATGGAAAAAGCTATGGGCTTAGGTCGTAAAAGATAAGTTATTGACCTTAAAATGCCCACAATATAAAAAGGAGAATCCAGTACATTGGATTCTCCTTTTTTAATGCTTATTTTTTATTTCTTTTTACCAGTTTTAGGATCAATACTCTTATCAATTTTCACATGTTTTAGTGTTGTATCTCCACCAATTTGATGATATACCAAACCTTTAACTTGTGGGTTAGTTAAGTGCGCTTCCCCTTTTTGGTATATTGGTGCAACTGGTGCTTCTGCTAATAGTAACTCCTCTGCTTCCTTCATAGCTGCATTACGTTCTTCCGGTTTCTTCAATAATTTGCCATTGGCATCTTTAACTAATTTATCGAATTCTTTATTACCCCATCCTGTATTATTAGATGGATTACCTGTAGTCATAATATTCAAGAATGTTAATGGATCTGGATAATCTGGCCCCCAACCAGATAATGATGCTTCAAATGTTTCAGAATGTTCTTGGTTCACTCTTTGTTTAAATGGTAATTGTTTAATTTTCAATGTAACTCCTGGCAAATTACTTTCAACTTGCGCTTTAATATACTCTGCTGATATTTTTGCATCTGGAGTATCTTCTGTATTCATTGTAAATGTTAATTCTTTGATCCCTAAATCTTTTTTGGCTTTCTCTAAATGTTGTTTTGCTGCTTTTGGATTATATGTTAATGGCGAATCGATTGATTCGGTAAAATCCTTACCGTCTGGTGTTTTAGCTGTTAATTTAGAAGTAAAACCATCTGTAGCCTCAGAACCATTATTTTTAACTGAATTTACATAGCCTTCTTTATTGATAGCTTGTGAAATTGCTAATCTTAAGTCTTTGTTTTTAAATTCCGGTACATTGTCTCGATTTAACTTAATATAAAATGTACTTGCTAATAAACGTTTCTTTAATCCAGGATTATCTGCATATTTATCTACTTGATCAGCTGTAATCGTTGTGTCATCTATAGAACCTGTATCATACAATGAGGCCCCTGCTTGCTGGTCTTTCAACACTTTATAATTTACACGGTCTAAATTCACTGCTTTTTTATCCCAATAATCATCATTTTTAACAAGTTGTATTTTATCTTCAACTTTCCAATCTTTGACTTTAAATGGTCCATTGAATACTGTTTTATCAGCTGTAGTGCCATATTGTTGCCCGGCTTTCTTCACAGCTTTTTCATTTTGTGGCATAAACGTTGCAAAGGCCAGCATCTCGTTCATATATGGTATAGGTTTTGTTAATTCTACTTTCAATGTGTGGTCATCTACTGCTTTAACGCCTAGCTCATCTACGTCTTTTTTGCCCATATTTATTTCTTCAGCATTTTTCAAATCATACATAATATAAGCATATTCAGATGCCGTGTCTGGATTAACGACGCGTTTCCACGCAAATTCAAAATCATGCGCCGTAACTGGATCTCCATTTGACCATTTTGCATCTTTACGTAAATCAATTGTCAAAGTTTTACCGCCGTTGCTTTCTTTGGGCATAGCTTTTGCGACACCTGGTTTAGCTTTATCATTTTCGTCTAAAGTATATAGCCCTTCATATACTTGATTATATATATCAAATGAAACTGTATCAGTAGCTAATGCCGTATCTAATGAAGAAATATCTTGTGGTATCACTTTTCTAAATACCTGACCTTTATCTGAGTACACCCCTTCAGCGTTACCACAACCTGCTAACACAACTGATAGTGCTACTAAAATAATTAAGAACTTGAATTTTTTCATCATATTCCCCCCCTTTCCCTGTTAAACAGAAGCTGCTTGTGATTGAGATTTTAATTCTTCAGCTTCTTCATCTGTGGTAAATACATAATGACTTGCTCTAATTTCATGTAACGATCGTTGACTATTTTTAGTGTCATCTTCTTTAAAGTGAGTTCTTTTTCTAACTCTTTCACTTTCAGGGTCAGGCTGAGGTACAGCAGAAAGTAATGATTTTGTGTATGGATGCATTGGATGATTGTAAATTTCATCTGCACTACCTATTTCTACAATTTTACCAAAATGCATAACTGCAATTCTGTCTGAGATATATTTAACCATCGATAGATCATGGGCAATAAACAAGAATGTAATGCCACGCTCTCTTTGTAATTTCAATAATAAATTTACCACTTGAGCTTGAATTGATACATCTAATGCCGAAATAGGCTCATCGGCAATGATAAACTCCGGTTCCACTGCTAATGCTCTTGCAATTCCTATACGTTGACGTTGTCCACCTGAGAATTCATGGGGATAACGATTGGCATGCTCTTTACTTAAACCAACAGTTTCTAGCAAATCATAAACACGTCTTTTACGATCTTTTACCCCTGTTGAAAGTTTGTGTATATCAATACCTTCAGCTACGATATCCATTACTTTAAGCCTTGGATTTAATGAAGCATAAGGATCTTGGAAAATCATCTGAATTTTTTTATTGAATTTCAAAGAATCTTTACGGTTTTTAATTTTTTGGATATCTACACCTTCATATAAAATCTCGCCATCTGTTATGTCATTTAATTTAATAATTGCTTTGCCTGTTGTTGACTTTCCACAACCAGATTCACCAACAAGTCCAAAAGTTTCGCCCTTATATACATCAAAAGAAATATTTTCAATAGCTCTAACTTCATTTCGCTTACCTTCGTTAAAATATTGTTTTAAATTTTTCACTTGCAATAATAGCTCATTACTATTCTCCATTGAACGACACCCTTTCTACCTGTTGTGGTTTACCAAAGTTATTCGGCATATTACGCAAACGTTTTTTGACCATTTCAGGTGGTTCTATATGAGGCGCAAGCTCGTCCAATAACCATGATTTTACAAAATGTGTTGGCGATACTTGAAACCACGGTGGTGGTGTCTTGAAATCAATGTCTAAAGCGAATTGACTACGGTCCGCAAATGCGTCGCCTTTTGGTGGGTGTAGCAAATCTGGCGGTGTACCCGGTATTGCTAGTAACTCTGTATCTGTACCTGTTGATAAATCTGGCATTGAGGAAAGCAATCCCCAAGTATATGGATGTTTAGGATCATAGAATATTTCATCTACATCACCTGTTTCTACCATTTGGCCGCCATACATAACAGCAACTCTATCCGCTATGTTTGCTACAACACCTAGATCATGTGTAATAAATATAATAGAGGTGCTAATTTTATGTTGAAGCTCTTTCATAAGTTCTAATATTTGTGCTTGCATAGTCACATCGAGTGCTGTAGTAGGTTCATCTGCGATAAGCACTTTAGGTTCACATGCGAGTGCTGTTGCTATTACGATTCTTTGTCTTTGTCCACCTGAAAATTGATGTGGATATGCATTAAATCGTTTTTCAGCATTCGGTAAGCCCACTAGATTCAAAATTTCTAACGCTCTTTTTTTAGCGTTCGCCTTATTATAATTTTTATGTTTAATTAGTGGTTCCATTACCTGTTTCCCAATTTTCATTGTTGGATTTAATGATGTCATTGGGTCTTGGAAAATCATAGAAATATCTTTACCACGTAATTTAATTAATTCTTGTTCTGACTTTTTAGCTAAATCTTCACCTAAGAAATTAATTTGTCCTTTTTTAATTCTCCCGGCGTCACCTTGAAATAATTTCGTAATAGCTTTCGTTGTTACCGATTTACCTGAACCAGATTCACCAACAATTGCTAATGTCTCCCCTTTATCGATAACAAAGTCAACGCCTCTTACCGCTTGCACTTCCCCTGCGTCGATGTCAAAGGAAACATGCAAATCACTAACTTCTAATATTCTTTCTGACATATCTGTTGCCTCCTTTTATTATCTACGCATTTTCGGATCAAATGCATCACGTAATCCATCACTAAATAGATAGAAGAATAAAATCAATAAACTCAATACTAATGCTGGTATAAATAATTCATGCGGATGGATGAGCAACATTGCTCTTCCTTCATTTACCAATGAACCTAATGATGTTCTTGGTGCAGGTACCCCAATACCAATAAAGCTTAAGAATGCTTCAAAGAATATTGCGTTAGGTACTGTAAACATTGAAGTAACTACGATAACCCCTAACGTGTTAGGCAAGATATGTTTGAAAATCAATTTAAATTTTGATGCTCCTAATGTCTTCGATGCCAAAACAAATTCTTGATTTTTTAATTTTAAAAATTCTCCACGAACGACACGACTCATACCAATCCAGCCTGTTATAGCCATCGCTAAAATAATCGTCCATATAGATGGTTCAAAGATCAATACAAATAAAATCACAACAATAAGTGTTGGAATAGAAGCAACTATTTCTATAATACGTTGCATGACATTATCTAACCGACCACCAAAGAATCCTGATATCGCTCCATAAATGACACCTATAAATATATCTAGTAAGGCAGCGACAACACCAATAAATAATGACACTTGTGCACCTTGCCATGTTCTTGACCATAAATCTCTACCTAATTGGTCTGTACCAAACCAGAAATTCTCTTTAACGCCAGCTTCTTTATAAGCATCAACACCTTGTGCGCCTTCACCATCAAAAGGTAAGAATGAAATTTGATCTAACACTGGTATTTTAGCTGGTAAGTTACGACGTTCAACATCTTGTTCAGCATAATCATGTGAACTTAACAGCGGCCCTATCAACGCTAATAACACAATAATAATTAAACCAATCATACCTACTACTGCGAGTTTATTCCGTTTCAATTGCGTCCATGCATCTTGCCAAAAGTTTTTGCTCTCTCTTTGCATTTCTGGTTCTTTTTCTATATCGTTGTTACTTCTAATAAAATCAGATGCTGGAATAGCTTCAGAGGTAGTAGTCATCACTGCATTTGAATGATCATCATTTAATTTTTCATCTCTTTTATCAGACATTATTTTTTACCCCCTTGTACACGAATACGTGGATCAATAACACCATATAATATGTCTACAAGGAAAATAGAAACGATAAATAGTGTACTGAATAAAATTGTCGTAGCCATGATAACTGGGAAATCATTTGTCGTTATTGATCTAACGAATTGATCCCCTAAACCAGGCACGCCAAAAATATTTTCAATTGTCAATGTACCCGTTAGTATACTCGCTAACATCGGTACTATAATTGTTATAACTGGAATTAATGCATTTCTTAATGCATGACCGAATAAAACTCTCATTGTTGAATTACCTTTGGCGCGTGCTAACAAGATATAATCTGAACTTAATACTTCAATCATTTCCGCTCTTATGTATCTAGCCACGGTTGCCAGTACTGCTGCAGATAAAGCTAGTGAAGGTAGCACTGCTGTTGATATCCCTTCCCAACCAGCAACAGGAAACCATTGTAATCTTACTGAAAAGACATACTGTAATAATACTGCTAACACAAATGAAGGTACTGAAACCGCAATAACCGAAATTACCGTTGCAGAATAATCCACCCAGGTGTTTTGCCGTACTGCTGCTATAACCCCCAAAATCAAACCTAGTATTACTCCGATAACCATCGCCGTCATCCCCATCTCAAACGATGGTAATAACCTAGGTTTTATTAAATCCCAAACAGGTTGATTGTCATATTGGAATGAGTTACCAAAGTCCCCCGTAACAACATTCTTTAAATAACTGGCATACTGTACAGGTACCGGATCATTTAGACCATATTTTTCATTTAAAATTTGTTTCTGCTCTTCATTTAATTTTTCATCATTAAATGGTGAACCTGGCATTAACTTCATTAAGAAAAACGTGATCGTTATGATTATGAATAATGACAAAATCATATACCCTAAACGCTTCATAATATACTTAAGCATATTTTATCCCCCTTTAATTTCAGAATAAACATTCCCTTCAAAATATTCAGAAATATTTAATAACATTATACTTTTAGTTCGTATTTTAATCAATATTGTTTTACTTTACATTATTAAAGGAATCATTTTTTAAATAAATTTATTAATCTTATAAGTATTGTTGTAAAAGAAATTCCATCAATTATTATTCATTTCTAAGTAATTTTAAGTTACAATAAATTTATTAATTAAAGGAGACAAAATAATGAAAAATTTAACTTCAATACTTGGTTGGGCACTTTTAACACCAATTCTTTCTTTGCTATTTTGGTTTTTCGTTTCACATACCTTAATCTATTTCATTAATATTTTCTTCTATATATCTATTTCGTTAACCGTATTCTTTTTTATTATTATCATCGTACAAGAAGGTATTTTCGACCCTACAAGTTATGGTTTTAGAAGACTAAAATATCAGCTTTCAAGTAAAAAGCACAAAGATACCATGGAAAATGATGAATTTTTCAAACCTAAGCAAGTCAAAAAAGATGACTATTTTGTCTCTCCATGGGTGAAAATTGCATTTAGTTTTAATTTATTTTATTTAATACTCACAATCGTCATATCATTTTCAATTTAAAGCCCAACCTAATTGGTTAATTTAAATAAAAATAGTGATACGTTATATATTTTTTGTAATGCTAACAAACATTCAAAACAAAAAATTAGTCCGAGACATAACTAGTTGTCTCGGACTAATGCATTATATAAACAGAAAATGATTATATCTTTACTAAAAACAGATTAATTCTACTAAATCATTCTAGCCAACAATGATTTCTTGCTCTCTTTTTTATTATTTCGTTTCAATATTCGGGTTACAAAACAAAGCATAATATAACAATACAAACCCTATTAAAACAACGATTGCAACGTATATCGACATCATCCATGGTAAAACAAAAGCCCCTATAATTAATCCAGAACGTGCTAATAAATTACCACCATAAAACGAAACCATACCAAATGTATTGTATGTACTTCGTTTATCATCTGGTATCATTAAAAATCTTTGTGCGTTTTGTATAGGTGAGTATATCAATTCCCCTAATGTAGCAATCATCGAGAATAAACATAAAATCCAAAATGAACTCGCAGATGTCAGCACACTATAACCAACAGTATATAATATAATACCTAAAATAAATGCAATTCTTTTGGATGTTGATTCCACAACTCTATTTACTGTAAAAGTTAATGTAGCTACAACAAGTGTGTTGATTATCATAATAACAGTAAACATTCTCACTCCATCTATGTAAAAACCAAAAAAGTTTAATGGGTCAAAATCAGACTTCAATCTCACTACAACGTAAGAATTTAAACTTAACTCAGCCATAATAACTAACATATAGCCTAAATTTAGCATCATAAAATATTTATCTTTAATAACAGTATGGTAACTATTTATAAAATGTTTAAATTTAGAAGTTAACTCTTCTTTTTTATTATATACTTGCTCAACATCATAGTATTTCTCAAAAAGGTACCAACTTATGAGCATTGCTACGAAAAAAATCACAAATAATAATCGTTTATGACCTAAATAGAGTAGAGCGCCTAGCACCATACCAATTGCTGTACTTATATTAAACATCCAATAATTTAGTTGATAAACGTATTCGCGAACTTCTTCATAAATTGCATCCATAATCGCTGCCTCAAAGATAGGTTCGCTCGCTGCAAACATAATTTCAAATATAAAGACTGTCGCACAAAATACAACTAATCCTATCCCATCCATAGTAACGGTTATACTTAAAATAATAAGACAGATTGCATAAAGAAAATGGATGTAATTCACCACTTTCTTCCTATTATAATTATCTCCAATATATCCACCTATGAAGGATACAATAAAACTTACTATTAGATTTGCAATTAAGAAAACACCGGCAAATACCGCATTTACTTTACTAGTTAAATATAACGCCAAAAAAGGTAAAATCGCTTGGCTTGCAATAATCAAGATAAAATCTGCTATAAGCCGTGTTTTTAATGTCGTGGATAGGGTCAAAAACCTTTTCATCTTATATACCCCCTTGTTCATTTCATGAATGTTTACTATTATACATTAAACGTATATTGTTAATAGATGATTATTAAATAAATTATACTTTTAAATGATAATCTTGCCAATAAGCATAATTTTCAATACTTTAAATAATCTAAAAATTTATATTCATTTAAAGAAGTTTAATTCATAATAATAAGGAGTACCATGAAGATTAATCTTCATATTTTAAAAAATAATAAAATAGAAGTTAAAATTTTAAAGAAAACTTTCAAAATATCATTGAACACAAAATAAACCAAACACTAAAAACATAGTGTTTGGTTTATTTTAATATTTATAACATAACAGTATTTGACTATTATACAATTTTAGTCACTAAATTTTTTCAATACAATTACTGCATTATGCCCACCGAAACCTAAGCTATTACTCATTGCATAAGTAATATTTAAATCTTCTGCTTGGTTAGGAACAATATCTAAATCACATTCTGGATCTGGTGTATTCGCATTAATTGTAGGTGCAATACGACTATCTCTAATAGAAAGCGCAGAAAAGATTGCCTCAATACCACCTGTTGCACCAAGTAAGTGGCCTGTCATTGATTTAGTTGAGCTTACTTTTAATGTAGAAGCAGCTTCACCAAATGTATTTTTAATGGCTTGAATTTCAGTTAAGTCACCCACTGGCGTACTTGTACCATGCGCATTAAGATATTGAATGTCTTTGGCTTCAATACCAGCATCATCCATAGCTGCTTGCATAGCACGAGAACCGCCTTCACCTTGTGGCGCCGGAGCTGTAATATGATATGCATCTCCAGTTGAGCCATACCCTACAACTTCTGCATAAATTTGAGCTCCACGTGCTTTTGCTGAATCTAAAGATTCTAATACTACAATACCAGCACCTTCACCCATGATGAATCCATCACGACCTTCTTGGAAAGGACGACATGCTGTTTCTTTATCATCGTTTGTAGATAACGCACGACTAGCACTAAATCCTGCGATTGCCATATGTGTGATCGGAGCTTCAGCACCACCAGTAACCATTGCATCTGCATCGCCACGTTGAATAATCTTAAATGCTTCTCCGATTGAGTTTGTACCAGTTGCACAAGCTGTTACCGTTGAACCATTTGGACCTTTGGCCCCAATATCAATAGATACTTGACCAGTAGCCATATCAGGTATAAGCATTGGTACAAAAAATGGACTCACTTTTCTTGGACCACGATTGATTAATTGACTGTGAGAAATTTCAAATGTTTCCATACCACCAATACCTGAACCAATCCATACTCCTATTCTATTAGCAGTGTTGTCGTTAATTTCAAGTTTAGCATCTTGAACCGCTTCTCTAGCAGCTACTACTGCATATTGAGTGAAACGATCCATTCTGCGTGCTTCTTTTTTCGGAATATGATCTTCTATATTAAAATCTTTTAGTTCTCCAGCTAAATGAACACTGTAATCTGTTGTGTCTATTCTTGTAATATTATCAATACCATTAACACCTTTCAATGCGTTATCCCACGATGATTTAGCATCGTTGCCTAGAGGTGATAATGCGCCAATTCCTGTTATTACAACACGCTGTTCTTTGCTCATAATTTATCCTCCTATTTTCCCCATCTTAGTGTGACAGCACCCCATGTTAAGCCGCCACCAAAACCAACTAATACAAGGACATCGTCATCTTTAATTTTGCCATTTTCTAATTCTTGGGCGATACTTAATGGAATAGATGCTGCTGATGTGTTACCGAATCGATCTACAGAAACACTCATTTTTTCTTTTGGTATACCTAAACGTTCCCTAGCAGATTCCATAATTCTAATGTTTGCTTGGTGTGGTACGAACATATCAACGTCGTCTGGGCTTAAATTTGCTTTAGCCACAGCATTTGTTGACGCTTCCCCCATGATTCTTACAGCAAACTTAAATACTTCACGACCATTCATAAATATTTTGCCATTTTCTGGATTTAAAAATAAATGTTTTGCTCCTGAACCATCTGAACCTAGTTCATAACTTAAAATACCACGGCCTTCTGATACTTCACTAATAACTACTGCACCAGCGCCATCTCCAAATAAAATGGCTGTTGAACGATCAGTAAAGTCAGTAATTTTAGACAACTTATCTACGCCGACAACTAATATATTTTTATAATCACCAGATTGTACAAATTGTTTTGCATTAATCATTGCATACATAAAGCCACTACATGCTGCAAGTTGATCCATGGAAGCAACTTTACCAACACCTAATTTTTCTTGTAAAATGTTAGCGACGGTTGGAAAAGGAAAATCGCCTGTTGATGTCGCTACAATAATCATGTCAATTTCTGAAGCTTCAATCCCTGCATCTTCGATTGCTTTTAAGCTCGCTTGATAAGCCATGTCAGAAGTTTCTTCATTTTCATCTGCCCATCTACGCTCTTTAATACCAGTCATTTGAGAAATCCACTCATCTGAAGTTTCTAAAAATGATTCAAAATAGGTATTTTCTACAACTTTTTCAGGTGCGTATGCACCAAAACCTTTAATACCCACATCCATGGTTGTACACCTTCTTAATCTTAATTTTAATGTTCATTTAAATTACACTTTTAATACCAGGTATTAATTTAACATAATACACATTTCAAATACAAGAACAACACATCGAAATTTTAAATATTACTTCTCTCTATACAAACTACACTTAATTATTTATAATGAAGTTATATATATTATATTGGAGGCATTACATAATGAAATACCTCGCAGTTTTATTTTGGTCTATTGTTTTATTACAAATGATTAATTTCGTACTTAATAGCTTGAATGGTGGCGGTGCACTTAACTATGTAACACCGATTTTTGGAGCGATTGCTTTTACCATTATTATTGTTTTATTTGATATGGTTATTAAACCTAAAAAGCATGATACCAAAGAACAACACTAAATACAGGGTAAGACAGCAATCGGATAATTCCATTGTCTAACCCCGTCAAAGATAACTATATCATTAAATAAGTCCGAGGCATATAAATGTCTTGGACTTGTTTTTTAATATAAAAAAAGGGAACACGTCAGAAAACAATTGTCTACTTTGTTTTCTAATACGCGTTCCCAAATAAAATTATTTTATTAATTAAAATTACTGGCTATTAATCATGGTTGTTAAACTATTTCTGGTTTGTTTTCAGAAAATGTTAAGCCATCATCAGTTAATCCTATATCAATAGTTGTGCCTTCAGGTAAGTTTTCTCTTATCATTTTACGTGCAAGTGGCGTTTCAATTTGTCTTTGGATGAAACGTTTTAATGGTCTTGCACCAAACTGCGGTTCATAAGCTTCTTCACCTAACCAAGCCTTCGCATCATCTGTGACGTTGATTGAAATACGTTGACCCATTAATCTAATATTTAGTTCTGTTAGTATTTTATCAACGATTAAACTCATGTCATTAATAGATAGTGGTTTGAATAAAACAATATCGTCCATACGGTTGATAATTTCAGGTTTAAAGTATTGATTTAAACTGTTCATAACAGCTTTTTCTGTTGTTTCAGTAATCACACCAGTATCTTTTACATTTTCTAATAAAATTTGTGAACCTATATTACTAGTCATAATAATAATTGTATTTTTAAAGTCTACTTCTCGTCCTTTAGAATCCGTTAAGCGACCTTCTTCAAGTATTTGTAATAACACGTTAAATACGTCGCCGTGAGCTTTTTCAATTTCATCTAATAAAATTACAGAATATGGATTACGGCGAACCGCTTCAGTTAATTGTCCCCCTTCGTCATGTCCGACATAACCTGGAGGCGCACCAATAAGACGAGAGACAGAATGTTTTTCCATATACTCACTCATATCAATACGAATCATATGTTTTTCAGAGTCAAATAACGTAGACGCTAATGATTTAGCTAATTCTGTTTTACCAACACCTGTAGGACCTAAGAATAAGAAACTACCAATAGGTCTGTTAGGATCTTTAATTCCTGCGCGTGCTCTTACAACAGCGTCAGAAACTAAATCTACTGCTTTATCTTGCCCCACAACACGTTCATGTAGTATATCTGAAAGGCTTAATAGTTTCTCTCTTTCAGTTTCAACAAGTTTTGAAACTGGAATACCTGTCCATGAACTAACGATATCTCCAATTTCTTCATCAGAAACAATTTCACGAATGATACGTTCATTATCGCCATTTTGTTCATTTTGAAATGCGTCTTCTAATTCGCGTAACTCTTTTTCTAATTCTGGAATTGTACCGTGTTGCAATTCAGCCGCTCTTTCTAAGTTATAATTATTTTCAGCATCTTCTAGTGCTTTTCTATTTTCATCCAATTCCGTGCGTTTTTCTTGTAATTTCGCAATTTTTTCTTTTTCTTCTTCAACACGAGATTGAATTGCGTTTTGTTTTTCTTTTTCATTAGATAATTCTTGTTGTAATTCTTGTAAACGCTGTTTACTTGCATTATCTGATTCATTTTTTAAAGCACTTTCTTCGATTTCTAATTGCATTACACGACGATTAACTTGATCTAATTCTGTTGGATTAGAACCCATTTCTGTTCTAATTGTCGCACATGCTTGGTCCACTAAATCGATTGCTTTATCTGGTAAAAAGCGATCTGTGATATAACGGTCTGAAAGCTCTGCAGCAGCTACTAATGCTTTATCTTGTATACGTACACCATGATACACTTCATAACGCTCTTTTAAACCACGCAAAATAGAAATTGTGTCTTCTACATCTGGTTCCGATACATTCACTTTTTGGAAACGACGTTCTAAAGCTGAATCTTTTTCAATATATTCTCTATATTCATTTAGGGTAGTAGCCCCAATACAGTGTAATTCACCTCTTGCAAGCATTGGTTTCAACATATTTCCGGCATCCATTGCACCCTCTGTTTTACCAGCGCCTACAAGCATATGAATTTCATCTATAAATAGTATGATTCTACCATCTGAATCTTTTACTTCTTTCAATACTGCTTTTAGTCGCTCTTCAAATTCACCACGATATTTTGCACCTGCAACAAGTGCACTTAAGTCTAATTCAAATATTGTTTTATCTAATAGCGACTCTGGTACGTCTTTTCTAACAATTCTCTGTGCCAAACCTTCAACGATAGCTGTTTTACCTACACCTGGTTCTCCAATAAGCACAGGATTATTTTTTGTTTTTCTACTTAAAATTCTCACAGTATTTCTTATTTCTTCATCCCGTCCAATTACTGGATCCATATTACCTTGGCGTACTTCTTCAACTAAATCTCTACCATATTTTTCTAAAGCTTCATAATTTGCTTCTGGATTTTGTGTTGTCACATGGTTTCCTCCTCTTATTTTTTTAATAATCTCTACGATAATCTCTTTTTTATTATCTACGTATTGTTTTGTTGTATCATCAATGTCCATTGCAGCTAATATGATATGTTCCATAGAAATGTATTCATCTTCATATGATTTCATATATGATTCTGCACTATTGAATAATTCATTTGCTTTGGGACTGATATATTGTCCGTATTGAATATTATCTCCTTGTACAGTTGGATAGTTTTTTAATTTATTAGTATATGCGCTATTTAAATATTCAGTATCAATATTAGCTCTTTCTAGAACACTTTTAAATAAACTTTCGTTTTCTTCAAGAGCTGCTTTTAAGACAGCTTCAATTTCTATATTTTGGTTTTCATGTGCTTTTGCTAATTCAACTGCTTTTTGTAAAGCTCCTTGAACTGCATAGGTCATTTGATTAATATCCAAAATGATTCACCTCACCATTTAGTATTTGATCAAGCGTCTTCAAGTTTGACTTTGACTTTCTTTGACCTTAAATATATTATAATACTTCCTATTAAATTAATCAACAATAAAGGACGCTTTTTTATATTCTTTTCATGAGACTTAAAAGCTTACTACACCTTATATTTTGCCTGCTTAACATAGAATAAAACATACATTTATTATTAATAAATAATAAAAATCATCTAGCATTTTCGTATTGATTAACTAAATAAACACAATAACAGTTCTTAGAATTATGTTACGATTATTGTAAATACTCATTATAAGGGAGTGTGCTTACATGGAACAAGAAATTAAAAAACCAATACCACCTTTTAATAAGCAGACAGCGTTAGAAAAAGTAAAGATAGCTCAAGATGCATGGAATACACGAAATCCAGAAAAAGTTTGTCTTGCTTATACGGAAGACTCAAAATGGAGAAATCGTACTGAATTTTTTGAAGGACGTGAAGCAATCAAATCTTTTTTATATAGAAAATGGAATAAAGAACTTGATTATAAATTAATGAAAGAATTATGGTGTTACACAGATAATCTTATTTCTGTCCGATTTGAATATGAGTGGCGTGACGCAGAATCAAATCAATGGATGCGAACACATGGCAATGAACATTGGGAATTTAATAAAAATGGCCTCATGACTAGAAGAGATATGAGTGCAAATGATTACCCGATTAACAAAGAAGACAGAAAATATTAAGATTAAATATAGATTAATGAATCTCACTATGATTAATTCTATTTTTTATATTTATAGAGGAAAATAGAGACCCTTTATACTGTTAACCAAAGGAGATTATAATATGGATCAAAATTCAATGTATAAGACTGCATTAGTGACAGGTGCGACGAGTGGTATAGGTAAAGCCATCACAAAGAAATTACTACAAATGAATATGAATGTAGTAGCTGTAGCTAGAAACCAGGATAAATTAAATAGTTTAGCTTCCGAATTAAATAACGACTCTACATTACTCACGGTACAAGCAGATGTTTCTAATAAAAAAGAAATAGAATTTGTAGTTAAACAAGCCGAAACGCG
Source organism: Staphylococcus sp. 231237_7MaSpsaltlick (assembly GCF_043107035.1). NCBI lineage: Bacteria > Bacillati > Bacillota > Bacilli > Caryophanales > Staphylococcaceae > Staphylococcus > Staphylococcus sp. 231237_7MaSpsaltlick. The sequence goes on along the minus strand of NZ_JBICNX010000012.1, from coordinate 20,045 downwards.
TTTTGAAACCGTTGATGTTCTTGTTAATAATGCCGGGAAAATGGGTTCTAGTAGGGTCTTAGATGGTTCGGTATCTGATTGGGAAGATATGATTGATATAAATATTAAAGGTTTGCTTTATGGTGTTAATTCGGTAGTTGGAAATATGGTCAATAATCAAAAAGGTCATATCGTCAATATTTGTTCCGATTCAGGATTTGAAGTTATTGAACGTTTATCTGTTTATTGTGCTACAAAATTCTCTGTGCGCGCTATTTCTATTGGTTTAGAAAAAGAATTAGCTAATACAGGTGTACGTGTAACAAATGTATCACCAGGTATGGTGGAAACGGAACTCAGTTCGAAAAGCCCCTTTGAAGAAAACAGAAAAAAATTAGAACCTAAAGATATTGCTAACGCTGTATCCTATGCTATTTCTCAACCAAAGCATGTTAATGTTAACGAAGTCACTGTGCGCCCCTCTTAAAATAGTTAAATTATAAAAAATGTATGCTAAGAAAACAAGTGCTTTCTTAGCATACATTTTTAAGTTCTAAACTTTAATTTGATTTATAATATCATTGACATTTACATGCGATCTTTTTTCTACAATTTTAGATTTTAATAGAAACAAGAACTCAAACATTATTATGTTGTTTAATCTATTTAGATTTTTTGGTAATATGTTTTAATATTTCATCCGTTAGTGCTTTTACACCTTTTGCTTCTAAATGGATACCATCTGGTGCAAAATATTCTGTATGGCCTTCTGAACGTTTATACCAGTCAATTAGAGTAACATTATCATATTTTTTGGCAGCATCAGCCATCAATTTATTAACATGAGATTCATAACTTCTAGGCACTCTTGTATTTACTAAATACACTTGCGCATCACCGAACTTTTTAATTAATTCATTTAATTGTTCTTTAGAAAAATCGCCGTTTGTTCCTAACTCTAAGATAACTTGATCTGACTTTTGGTTATAATTTTGATATTTTTGATCAACTAATGGACTCGCTTCGTATAAATTTCTACCAACTTTTCCATCAATATTAGCATGAGGTACTCGCATCTTAAAGGTTTCTCCAATATCCACCATTACAGAATCTCCAATTAATAATGGTTTCAAATCTGCATATACTTCATTATCTTTCTCCTTTTTAAAATTAGAATCTCCTAAAAAGTTAACGTCATTAACTGGAATTGGTCTAACTAAATATTTATCTATTTCATCTGTATTATATGAAGTTGCTTTATGGTTTATGTCATTTTCACCTAGTTTATCAAAGCTTCCTGCAAAGACAAACATAGTAGGAATTAAAAATAAAATTAAGACGATAGTTCTAATCACTGCCTGTTTATTTAAACGTGAGATATTAAATACTTTTATTCCTCGTTTTCTAAACGGTGTCTCTATATAACGATATGACAACTCTGCCAAGACAATGGTTAAAATGATATCTACTGCGTAAATATAAAAAGGTAATTGGCCATCTACATAATATGAATGTACAAAGCTAATTACAGGGAAATGCCATAAATATAAACTATAAGATCGTTTCCCTATGTATACAAATAATGGATTACCTAGTATTTTGGCAAAATAACCAGAAGGATGTACCGCACTAATAATTACTAGTAACGTCAATCCTGAAATTAAATAAAAACCACCATTATATATCCAATTACTATTATCATTCACTTTTAAGAAAAGGATTAATAAAAGTGCAATTCCAACCACACCTATACTATCGATGATAGTTCTCAATAAATGATTGGGATTTTTCTTTAATTTAAACGGAGGCCAAACAAATGCAAATATTACACCTAATAACATTGTCTGTAATCGGGTATCAGTCCCAAAATAGACACGTGAATGCCCTGTTTGTGATTGGGCAATAATAACCATTGTTAATAAAGAAATTAGTGAAACTATCCACAATATCAAAGTCACATTTCGGTATTTCTTTATTGTAAGTAGTAAAAAAATGAAGACAGTGGGAAAAATAATATAGAATTGCTCTTCAATTGCAAGTGACCATAAATGTTTTAATGGCATAAAAGCAAACTGTTCGAAATAATTAACATCCGATGCAATGTACCACCAATTTGACACATAAAAAACAGCTGCGAAAGCATCTTGTTTAATATTTACTATTTCATCAGGTTTAAGTATTAATGTAGCTACCGTAACAACCATCACAAGTAATGACATAGCTGGAATTAATCGTTTAACTCGCCTTAACCAAAACTGTTTTAAATTAATAATACCTGTAGATTCATATTCAAAAAGTAATAAGCTAGTTATCAAATAACCAGAAATCACAAAAAATGTATCCACACCTAAAAAACCGCCAGTCAACCATTGTTTGTTTAAGTGATAGATGATGATGCCTATGACCGCAATTGCTCGTAATCCATCTAAACCTGGCATATAACGCGTACTATACTTTAACTGCTTATTTAAATTATTGCTCATTTCTATTCATTCTTTCATCCCCAATTAAAATATTTCGCTATTGTCGTTATCATTCACTCAACCATTGTAATACTTCTGTAATATTACTGCAATTATTTTAATGAATTGCACTATAGAAAAATTATATTTTTAAATGGTTAGTATTTTAATAATTTTAACAAAAAAATAGCCCAATGTACGATAAGTACATTAGACTATTCTTTAGTTACTATTTATTTTGTTTTAACCGATACCTAAAGCAATTTTAGCGTAACGAGACATCATTTCTTTACCCCATGGCGGACTCCAAACGATGTTTACTTCTGTATCTGAAATCTCTGGAATTTCTGCTAATACCATTTTAACTTGGTTTACAATTTGAGGTCCCATTGGACAACCCATAGATGTTAATGTCATTTCTACAGTACATAAACCTTCGTCATTTACATCTACATTATATATTAAACCTAAGTTAACGATATCGATACCTAACTCAGGGTCAATAACCATTTCTAAAGCATTCAATATGCTATCTTTTAATCCTTCATCCATACATTTCACCTCTTCGTAATTAATCATACTAACAATATATCAAATATCTTACAAAACTCCAATAAAATGCTATGATATTCATACGTCAATTATTAAACATTAAGGAGAATTCAATGGAACCTTATTTAATTTGTCTAGATTTAGACGGAACGCTTTTAAATGATGAAAAAGAAATCACACCTTATACAAAAGAAGTATTAACTAAATTACAAAAACAAGGGCACAAATTAATGATTGCCACTGGTAGACCATATAGAGCTAGCCAAATTTATTATCATGAACTGAATATGGATACACCAGTCGTGAACTTTAATGGCGCATTTGTACATCATCCTAAAGATGATCAATTCGAAATTAAACACGATGTATTAGATTTAGATTTATCGAAAAGCATTATAAAAAGTTTAAATGATTATGGTGTATCTAATATTATTGCCGAAGTTAAAGACTACGTATTTATTAATAACTATGATCAAAGATTATTTGATGGGTTTTCAATGGGTAATCCAAAAGTAGAGACTGGAGATTTACTTACTTCATTAACTGAATCCCCTACCTCAATTTTAGTTGAGGCGGAAGAGTTCATGATCCCTAGAGTCAAACAAATGTTAACACGCTTTTATGCAGAAAATATTGAACACCGTAGATGGGGTTCACCATTTCCAGTCATTGAAATTGTTAAACAAGGGATTAGCAAGGCACGCGGTATAGATTACGTAAAATCTCATTTAGAAATCGATAGAAATCATATTATTGCATTCGGCGATGAAGATAATGATTTAGAAATGATTAAATATGCTAAATACGGTATTGCCATGGATAATGGATTGGATGAACTTAAACACGTTGCAAACCAAGTTACATATTCTAATAATGAAGATGGTATTGGACGATATTTAAATGATTATTTCCAATTAAATATGCCTTATGAAGAAACTATAAAATCTCAAATTTAATTCGAGATTTTAATTTGAGGAGGCCTTTCAGTATGAATAAAATTGTAGTTGTTGGTGCAGTTGCTGGAGGCGCAACTGTGGCTAGTCAAATCAGAAGATTGGATCAAGAAAGCGAAATTGTTGTTTTCGAAAAAGACCGTGATATGAGTTTCGCTAACTGTGCGTTACCTTACTATTTAGGCAATGTCGTTGATTCACGCGATAAAGTGCTTGAAGCAACGCCAGAAGCTTTTTATGATTCTAAAAATATAATTGTAAAAACGTATCATGAAGTGACATCTATAAACGATGATTCACAGACAATTACCGTTTACGATTACGTGAATAATACTTCGTTTGAAGAACATTATGATACTTTAATATTAAGCCCTGGATGTAGTGCAAATTCGTTGAACTTAAATAGTCCAATAGCATTTACTTTAAGAAATATGGAAGATACAGATGCAATTGAAGCTTTTATTGAACAACATCAAGTTAAAAAAGCACTAGTTGTGGGCACGGGTTATATAGGTTTAGAAATTTTAGATAATCTATATGAACGTGGTATCGTACCTACTCTAATCCATCGCTCAACGCATATCAATAAATTAATGGATCAAGACATGAACCAATCTATTATTGATGAAATGGATAAACGTCATATCACTTATCGCTTTAATGAAGAAATAACAAAAGTAGATGGTAACGAAGTATATTTCTCTTCTGGTAATGTAGAAGCTTTTGATTTAATTATTGAAGGTGTAGGCGTAAAACCAAATTCAGGCTTTATTAAATCATCTAGTATCACTTTAGATAACAAAGGTTATATTCCTGTTAATGACCAATTTCAGACTAATGTGCCAAATATATATGCACTTGGTGATATCATAACTTCACATTATAGACACGTTGATTTAACCGCACACGTTCCGCTTGCTTGGGGTGCACATCGTGGTGCAAGTATTATTGCTGAACAACTAGCAGGTAACCCTAAAGTGAAATTCAAAGGCTTTTTAGGTTCAAATATTGTTAAATTCTTTGATTATACTTTTGCTAGTGTAGGCGTATCACCGCAAGAATTAGAACATTTTGATTACGGAATAGTTGAAGCTAACCAAGGCGAACATGCAGGATATTACCCTGGAAATAAAAAATTACACTTACGTGTTTACTTTGATAAATCTAACAGACGCATTATTCGTGCAGCCGCAGTTGGAGAAAAAGGTGTAGATAAACGCATTGACATCTTATCAATGGCAATGATGCAAAAATTAACAATTGATGAACTGACAGAATTTGAAGTCGCTTATGCCCCTCCATATAGCAGACCAAAAGATATTATTAATATGATTGGCTATAAAGCTAGGAATAAATAAAAATAATCTGTGTTTGGAAAACATAAAAATATCGATGATTTCTACACTAAAATTAAGTAGAAATCATCGATTTTATTATTTATATTAAAGCCTTATCACTTATTTTATTAGTGGTTTAAGATTTAGACTTCTATAAAACTGAATCTTTTTATAAAATCCTCTTCTTTCTTATAAAAAGATTTCAAGTTTTCTTTACTATATATTTTAACAATTACAATAATGATATTAACTTAGTAATCATACCTAAAAAATTAATAATTATAATACAATTCAACTTAATTATATCGATTCTTTAATCAAATCATCTAAATGGTTAGTTGTTAATGCCGTTTGCTTATTTAATAACTTTATATCTTCGTATAAAGTGTTAACTTCTGAATTTGAACCTTGAATTTGGTTCATCATTTTGATGTTAATAATTAATTTTAACAGTGGATAGGCAATATATTTAAATTTTTTAAACAGAATCGACTGTAATTTTGGTGTAATGTTATAGTTACTATGTTCAATTAATAAATGTAATTCATTATATGACCTAATGATATTACTGATAAGTTGCTTTTGATTTCCTTTGTATTTATTTTTCAGTGATAACCCAGTATTTAGAGGTATTATCATTGCTGCATGTGACATTAACCAATCTTCAAATTTTGTTTCGTAAGTTAATTTTATAGATGAATTTTTAAAAATTTCATCAAGTTTATTATGAAATGGTATTACTCCATTAAGGTTGCTTACTTTTAATTCCCCTGCATTAAATCGAATAACAGTGGTTTCACTATCCGTTCTGTTACCTCCAGTCATTAAAAACCCAAAAGATATATTTTTAGATGTAATTGATTGCTGGATTACTGTTTGGCGAAGTTTATGAGGATTAGTGTTATTACCTATAAAAATAATATTGGTGCTTATATTTTGAGCTAATGAAGGTACAACTGAGTAAAAATCTGAATACTTCATTGTTACAAAGATAACATCATAGTTATCATTCTTCCCTAAATTACTTACATAGTTAAAGTGATCTGTAGTTCTTTTATTTTGTAAATAATGATTCAACACAACCCCTCTGTTATTTAAGTGATTATAATTTTGACCTCTAGCTAATAATGTTATGTTATTTTCAGGTTGATTTAATACATATGCTAAATATTGCCCTTGTACACCAGCGCCATAAATAAGAATATTCATATGCGTCCTCCTTTTTAATGAACATTTGTTCATTAACTTGAACTTATCATTATAAAAAGTTAAACTCAATAAACAAAACAAGTATATTGATGCTTATTGTACAGATTTCAAAAATCGTTGATAAATGAGGAATAGTTATGGATAAAAGAAAAGAAAAATCACGTCAACTTATTATCGAAAATTTTATAAAACTAATGCAAAAAAAGGACATTGCTAAAATATCTATGAAAGATATTGCCGAAGCTTCTAATATCAATAGAGGAACGATTTATTTAAACTTTTTAGATAAATACGACATACTTAATCAATCATTAGATTTTATATTAGCTGAAGCAATTGAAAAATGCGAGCGTACAATGAATCTTCAACAAGATGGTAAAACAAATATGCGTGAAATACTCATAGCTATAGATAAACAATATGTGATCTTGAAACAATTAATACAAAAATCTGATTTAAATATATTAAGACAAACGCTTTCTGAAAAATTTATGCAAAACATAAAACAAAAAGATAATGAAATAGCGTTACAATTTTTAGGTTCGGCAATTGTAGGTGTTATTATATGGTGGATAGAGCACTCTAGACCCTACTCTATTGATGAGTTAAGTAATGAACTATGGCATCTGTTAGAGCCACATATTGATACATTTCTATAGATTAAATGAGAAAGTTTCAGCGCAATTTTAATACTTTATGTTAACGTTCGTTATCTCACACTATAATACCTTTTAGTTTAAACAAATTTATCTACCGGCAAAACAACAAAAGAGGCTATGACAATGAAGTCGTAGCCTCTTTTATATAACTTACAAACCAAACATTTGTGTAATTGGTCCCATCGGTAAAATAATACCAATAATGATAGTCAAGATGATAACTACAATAGTAGTCCATAATAAACTATGACTTGGTTGACCTTTTTTACGTTTAGTAATTGTCACTTCCATCAATGCAACGACTGCTACACCGCAAATCATTTTCAATGTCAGTAACATATGTCCACCTGCATTATCAGATGAGAATGATTGAATCCAAACCCAAAAACCTGAAATTAACACAAGCAACATAAATAATCTTAAAACCATATGAATCGGTTTAAAATAAGGTGAAGCGCCTTGTTTTTCAGAAAAGTTAAAGTAAGCCGCAAAGAATAAAATAATTAATAATGCCCAACTTGCTATATGCATATGTAACATAAAATATAACCCCCACACACGTTTTTCACTTCAAAAGTATATAAAACAGAAGTATATTGTAGTCTTTTAATTATAAAATCAAAAGATTACTTACCCTATCATACTTAAAATCACTTCATTTTTCAAAAAGAATTCTATATTAATCTACTAATGATTAGGAAAAAAAAGCGGGATACAAATCAAAATTTTAAATTTGATACGTATACCCGCACTTTTTAATATCTTAATATTTTTATTTGTCAGCAATAAAATTAGTTAATGTTCCGATATTATCGATTGTAACTTTAACCTCATCACCTGGTTGTAAAAATTTAGGTGGATTCATGCCTGCACCAACGCCTGCTGGTGTACCAGTTGCAATTATATCACCTGGGTGTAATGCCACAAATTTAGAAATTTCTTCTATCAATTCATCTATTTTAAGAATCATTTGACCTGTGTTACCATCTTGACGGATTTCATTATTTACTTTCGTAACGATGTTCACATCTTCTGGTGTAGGTAATTCATCTTTTGTCACAATATAAGGACCTATTGGGCAACCACCAGTTAAACTTTTAGATAAGAATGCTTGGTCTTGTTCATTTTGCGCTTTACGGTCGGTAATATCATTAATAATTGTATAACCATATACGTAATCTAACGCTAAACCTTTAGGAATTTTTTCACCAGATTTACCAATTACAATACCAAGTTCACCTTCATAATCTAACTGATCAGTAATATCTTTATGGTTTGGAATCGTGCTATTATCACCAGTTAATGATGAAGCAGCTTTTGTAAATACATATAAACGTTGTACTTCATGATTTAATTCACTAGCATGATCTTGATAATTGCGTCCAAATGCAATTACATTATTTGTTGGCGTCACAGGTGGTAAGAACTCTATTTCACTAAATAGCACTTTATAGTCGTCACCTTTACCACTATCTTCTGCTGCAACTACAGCTTTACGAACTTGTTCTTGAAAATCGACAACTTGATTTTGTTGAAGTCCGTTTAATAATGTTTTCGGGTGAAATTCGCCTTCAGCAAAATCTGCAAAAACTTTTTTTAAGTCCCATGCAGCCTCTTCACGTTTAACTTTCACACCATAAGATGTCTGTCCTTCATGTCTGAATGATAGGAATTTCATTCAATATCAGCTCCTCATCTATATCTTATTACATATTATAACTATATTTACCCCGAAATAACAAATAAATAACTAGCGCTTTCAAAAATTAATATATACTTAGTGAGAACGTATTTTTCATGTTGCAAGCCTTGTTGGATTACAAATTCAAAGCAGTATATACATTTTACCATTTAAACATAATTTTATAGTAAATAAATACAACCAGTGTAAGGGGCTAATTTATTTTAGGTATGTGATTTTTCGCCATACCCATTCAAAAGGTCCCATTTTAAAGTGTTTTAAATAAAAGTAACAGCCAACTAGTTGTATGCCATAAACAATTAAAGCAATGATATAAGATTGATATAGTGGCAATTGGTTATATAAGCCTAACCCTATACCTAAAAATATTATCGACAAAACAACGCTCTGCGTTAAATAAACAGATAAACTCAGTTTACCTGGATAAGTAAATACTTGGAGCAAGTTTGCAATACGCAAACTTTGGTACATAGCAATAAAAATCAATATATAACCTGCAGCAACAATTGGTCCACCAACAATATTGATATTTTGGTATGCGCTATTTGAAAAATCTAGCGCATATGGCATTTTAACAACATATCCAATAATTAGGCATAAAATGCCCCATTTAATGGCGCTTTGTTTTTGAAGTTGAATTTTTTTAACTAAATTTAATTTTTGTGCAGCTATACCTAAAAGAATGTATGGTAAAAATTCAAGATAAGCAGACCCCATCACCACATCTAATACATTGTATAAATTTTCTAGCGCATTTATTTTAAGAAATTCTGTAAAATGCCCTTGTTGTTTAATTTCTATTAATTTAGATAAGGACACACCACTAAAATTATGTTGACTATATGGATTATTTATTAAGGAATATACTACAAACGGTATAACTAGCAGTAACATTTTTAAGATAAATAAGATGATTGCTGCTTTTATTAAACGCTTGGCTTTGACTTTAATAAATAACACTGCTATTGCTCCTGTAAACGCATAGCCAAATAAGATATCTCCTGAAAATACAAAGAACCCATGTAACAAACCCATAAACATAAGAAAGAACAATCTTCTAAATATTATTGGGTAATAGTTAATTCCTTTTAACTGACTATTGTCATACATAATACTCAATCCATAGCCAAATAGGAATGTAAAAATAGGATAAAAAGAACCAATTATTAATAAGGTAATTACGTGCAATAATACAGCATCAAATCCATGCACAACATCACCCAACATACTTTCCTCATAAGGAAAACTAAAAACTAATATATTCATTAAAATAATACCTAACAAACTTAATCCACGTAATGCATCTATTTCATGTAACCTCTGCTGCGATGACACAACAAGCACCCCTTATAGTTTTGTTTATTCATCAATAGAAAGTTGCCCAAATTTAAAGAAATATAAATAACCTTTAACATTTGTTTTTAAGATAGTTTCTAATGTATTTCGATAGTATTCCATTTGTATTTTATAGCGTTCTCTTAGTTGTGCACCTATTGCTTCATCCGACATATCACGGCGTCTATTAAATGCATCTGTTTTATAATCCACAAAGTAATATTGTCCATCTTTTTCAAAGATAAGGTCAATCATTCCTTGAATTATAGAAGCATCTGCTTCCATATTTTCAATACGGTCTACTTTAGCTTGATTGACTACAAATGGTAATTCACGATATATACGGTCACTCATAGCAATCGTTGTATAAAGTTCACTTTCAATAAACTGGTAAACATCTTCAAATCGGATATCTTTTTTAGCATCTTGATCAATAATATGTTTATCTATCAACTGATTGATAAATGTATCCACGTCACTATGAGATAGCCCTTCCTTTCTGAACGGCAAATGTTGCATTACCGTATGCATAAGAGTTCCAATTTCATTCGCTTTCCGTTTCGTATTATGACTTAAAAACCCTGGTCTTTCGTAGGAAGCTGAGCCAATTCGATATTGTCTAACTCTATCGTAATTTGTGTCAGCTTGCTCAGTCTCGAGTTGTCGTTTCAATTCTGAGACGGATTGTTTTGATGGTTTTTCAATAGCTAATTGATGTGGGTAATTGAAACTTAATTGTTCATGAATCTGTGACTTGAGCTCATCATTACCAGTCTGAGTCGTTTGTATATCTGTAAGTGTACGTTGCTCACTTTCGGCTATAACAATTTCTGACGCAATATCTTCATAAAAGTCTGTTTTTAGCTGGACAAAAGGCGTCATCGAATCATCAATGTCATTGATTGTTGCTTCAAAACGCAATTCTTTTGGCAGTGAAGTAGATTGATATTTAGCCAATATAGGATAAATCATATCAATCGGTCGTTGCGCTGTTAAACGGTAGCTAACTGGTAAATGCGTCTCTGAAATTGATACCTGTTCAAACTGAGTTAGTTCTTTTTCATCTTTTACGCGACCTATTAAAAATAATTGTTCTTTAGCGCGTGTCAACGCAACATATATTAACCTCATTTCTTCTGAAACCATTTCTTTTTCTGCTATCGCCTTATACGTAACAGATGATAACGATGGATAAGATAAGTGACTATCAATGTCATAGTACGTCATACCTAAACCATAACTTTGATTTAAAATTACTGGTCTGTGCAAATCATCTCTTCTAAAACGTCTCGATAGTCCTGAATAAATTACGAATGGGAATTCTAATCCTTTACTACTATGAATCGTCATCATTCGTACAACGTCATCATTTGGACCAACAATATTTTCTTCACCAAAGTCTTTACCTCGTTCTATTAATTCATCTATAAAACGGATAAATTGATACAACCCACGGAAACTAGAATTTTCAAATTCTACCGCTTTATTAAATAACCCGTACAAATTTGCACGTCTTCCTTTACCACCGACAATGCCACTAAAATATTGAATAACATAATGGTCATTATAAAACTTATCGATTAGTTGATAGACAGGATGACTTTGGCTATAACGTTGATATATTTCAATATCTTTCAAGAAAGCTTCTAGTTTAGCGACTAATTTTTTATTAGCCACATCATTTGCTATATAATGCTGTATCGATTGATAAAAATAATCATCATTGGGACTAAACACCCTGATATTTGATAATTCATCCTCAGTAAACTGGTAAATCACAGAACGCATGAGTCCAACTAAATAAATATCTTGTAGTGGGTTATCTACTGTTCTTAAAAAAGACAATATAAGTTGTACTTCAGTCTGTTCAAAGTATCCCTCTTTACTATTAACATGAAAAGGAATGTTATGATCCTTAAACGCTTGTTGTATCTTACGTGCCTGTCCATAAGAACGTTCCAAAATAACGATATCTTTATAACTAGGTTTTCGATACTGCTCAGTTTTCATATCATAAATTTCATGCTCTGACATAATTTTTTCTACTTGTTGAACAATATATTCTGCTTCTTGTTCCGAACCATTTAAGTCCGAAGAAGCATCTTCAACTAACATATTCATCTGAACGTCATGCGGCTCATTATCGAAAGGTGCGCCGTAATAAAGTTGTGCAGCATCATCATATACAATTTCTCCAACCGCTTCATCCATCATATGCTTAAATAAATAGTTCGTTGTAGTCAAGACTTCTTTTCTAGAACGGAAATTTTGTGATAAATCTATGCGCATACCATTCTCTGAACCATCTAATGTAAAACGGTTATACTTTCCTATGAATAAACTGGGGTCCGCTTGTCTAAATTTATAAATAGACTGCTTTACATCGCCTACCATAAATAAATTCCCATCTGCCTCACTACCTCGTTTAATACATGCAATAATTTGCTCTTGTACACGGTTGGTGTCTTGGTATTCATCCACAAGTATTTCTTCGAATTGATTGCGATACATATCAGCGATGTCTGATGGGGCACCATCTTCATTCATCAATACCCGCAATGCAAAATGTTCATAATCCGAAAAATCAAGTAAATTTCTGCTACGTTTCTTTTGATTAAATAACTCAATCACATCTGCTGTTACTTGTGCTAAATATGCTACTCTAGGCGCTAAACGCTGCATATCCAATATTAAATCTTCAGCATTACGCGAAAAATAATCTTCTTGTACTTTAGTTACCAATGCTTTGTATTGATCGTAATGTTTTTTACCATCATCGTATGCATCTAGCATCATCTCATTGGCTTCTTTTATTTTTTTATTCTTAGCTGGAAAACGTGCTTCAAACTGATGATCGGCGATAACTTGTGTATTTAATATACCGCCTTCCATCGCTTGGGCAATAAAACGACGCTCTTTTTCTAAGACCTCAACTTGTTTATCCACTTCTTCTAGCATCATGAATAAATCATAGCTTTTATTCAGCGCTTCCAATGCAGAATTCATAAAGACCATAGCTAAATCACTTAATAACTTTAATAAGTCATCTTGCTTTGTAACATCATCATATGGTGCTGATAACTGCTCCAACCAAGCCATTGGGTTTGGGTTCGCCACGCTAAAATAAAACATTTCTTTAACTGTGTTACGTAGTTGATTATCATTACGATCAGATGATAATTGTTCCGTTAAATCAATAAAGTTAGAATCTAGCTGGTCGTAATGTTTTTCTAATACTTCATCTATTGTCTGTTCAAGTAGCAATATATTTTCAGCTTCACTGCTCGTTCTAAAATTAGGATCGATATCAAGCACATCATAGTGGTGTTGAATTAATTTCAAACAAAAACTATGTAACGTAGATATCTGCGCTTGATGTATCTTTACTCGCTGATTTTTTAAATGTGTGTTATTTGGGTCCTCATTTGAAGCTTCTTGAATTCTTTGGTCTACGCGGTGTTTCATTTCTCTCGCACTTGCATTCGTAAATGTGACAACTAGGAGTTTATCAACATCAATTTTATCTTTAATAATACGTTGTATAATGCGCTCTACTAGTACGGCAGTTTTACCAGAACCTGCAGCAGCTGCAACAAGTATATCTTGTCCCTTTGCATAAATACTCTTCCATTGGTTATCTGTCCACCTCGTATTTTCAGGTTTCACTGGTATTTGACTCATTCTCCATCGTCCTCACTTTCTACAATCACATTCTGCACTTCTTCTAATGGATCAATAGACTCGTCAACTGTACGATAACGTTTACTATCTATCATACCGTCTACATGGCAGACTGATTTATAACTACAAAAGTCACATGGTAACGTCTGATTATATTTCATCGGCGCTACTTCTGTATGTCCATCCATAATATTTGATGCCGTTTCAATAAAGTTTTGTTTATTATGATGAATTAATTTGTAAATAGTATCTTCGTCTGCAACCTTACTATTACTTTTAATAGCGCCATCTTTTTTCAAACCTAAGGGTACAATATCAGAATTATAACTTGGCTCCAATCTACTATCAAAAGCATCTAATACTGATTCATCACTATTTAGCAAGCCACTTAACTTGAAGGATTGAATGAATTCAGAGTCTCTTTTTTCTTCCGACAATTGGTTCCATGCTAGTTTAATACGAGGTTCATGTACATGGAAATACAATAGCCCGCCAGGTTTAGTGAGGTCTGTTAATCCTAGACGTGATTTATTTTGAAGTACGATATCCATATAGGTCATCATTTGCATTTGCATACCATAATAAACTTTTGTTAAATCCAAAGTTCCACTATATTTAGATGACTTATAGTCAATAATATTTACAAAACTCTCTTCGCCATTTTTATACGTATCTATCCGATCAATCTGTCCACGTATATTTATAGGTATACCTTGTTTTGTATATAATGGTTTGGCTAATAATTCGCTATTATCTTTTGGTTTTCTTCTAAAACCAGCTTCAAATCGTTGTGGCGTAAATTTAGTATAGTTACCTTGATATTTTAATGCCGTTAAAGTCGTTTCTACAATTGCACCAATACGTTGAGATAAATAACGGTAATAGGCTGTTGAATTTAATAAGTTAAATTGTACTTCAGGCAATATTTCACTTAATGCTTCAACTGTTAGCTTATGAATTTGTTTTGGATTTAGATTCTTAAAATCACCATTCACTTTTTCTGAGATGAATTTTAATACTTGGTGGAAAATATCTCCCAGATCAAAGTTTTCCAATTTATATTTTGTACGTTCGTTTAAACGTAAACCATGTGATGCAAAGTGTTTAAAGGGGCAAGCTTGATAACCTTCAAATCTAGACACACTTGCGTTAATTGTAGAACCGTACAATTCTTTAGATAAAGATTCACTTAATTGAACCGTTTCATTATCATAAGTTAAAGCAGATAATAAGTAATCTAAACCATCATTTAAACTTTCATCATCTCGCATTACTTGATATGTATCTAACCAAGTTTCTGCAACAATTTCATCATCTAACCAAGCCTTTAACGATTCGAACAAAGCAATTTTAGTTTGATGCGGATGTTCCATTAAAGTGAGTGGTTGCGCTTGATGTTGATGATGTATATTTTGAACTTCTAAATTAGTAAATAATTGTTGAATTTGACTTAAAAATGGGCTCGGTTCTTTTTGATCGCCGCCAGAACCCATGAGTGAGTATGAAAATGTAACCTGCTTACAGCTACGCGTCATCGCAATATAACATACAAATGCTTCATCCATTTGTAATATGTCTGCCGTAGGACTTAATTCTATAGAGGATTGTTCTTGAAAATATTTCTTCTCTTCGTCCGTAATTAAACTTGAAGATGAAACGGTTTGCGGTATAACACCATCATTTGCTCCTACTAAATATACGTGCTGTTTGTTATCTACTTTTGCCAAGTCCATAGTACCAACACTTACTTGATCAAGTGTTTGAGGAATCATTACAAACTCTAACTGTTCTAAACCAATATCAAACAACTCTAGAAAACGTGATTTAGACATCGTTTGCTCGCCAAACACAGTGACTAAGTCATCCAGTGTTTGAATAAATCCATGCCATATCTGGTCAATTTCTTCAGCGTCTTTATGTTGGCCGTTAAAATCTAACGTATCACGTTCGGTCATTAATTGGCTTGGTAAGTCGAAAGCTTCCAATGATTCATAGAAAGCAGTTGCAAATTCAATAGCTGTTGTTGCATGATTCATACGCTCTTCAAAAATCATCACTTTATTGATGACATCTGTTTTCATCTGAATAACGCGTTCAAAAGTCTCACGTTCTTCATCTGTTAATGGCTGTCGTTTTAGACCCATTTTTCTAAATTGTTCAATATCAAAATATTTTCCATCCAACCAACGTTTGCCATAAATACCACGTTCTAAAACAAAATTCTCTAATATATCTATTAAGTAATGACTATCCTTAAATTTCTTCGACAGAATATCCGTTTTAAAAAGCCGCATAAGTGGATCGAAATTCCAATTGGTTTGTATTACTTCTATCAATGACCTTATCATTTCCATAATAGGATGATGTGTCATTGACGGCTTTACATCGATGTTATATGGTATGTCAAATTGCGGCAAAATCGACTCCATGAGATAAGCATAGGCTTCATCTCTATATAAAATAGCGATGTCTTGAAACCTATATCCTTTTTCACGTGTTTCTCTTAAAATACGACGAGCAACTTCATTTATTTCTTCTCTCATCCCACTAGCTTCTAAAATCGCTATATCACCATTTGACACTCTAGGTTCAAATTGTAATGCATTAAAATTACGCTCTAAATTGACTAGGTCAGAATTCTCAAAACGGTACACTTCATCAAAACGCTTAGTATGTAATCCTACGTTGAGATCATTTGCAATTTCTTCTATATGTGTCAATGATTCCGAAGGTTTTCTAAATAAACTAAACATATCTTTATCGCCATCAGTTGTTAATACAACCGTAACTTTTTTAGCGTATTTAACTAAACTACGGATAATTTGATACTCTAATGTCGAGAAGTTATGAAACCCATCAATATAGATTTCTGCTCGTTTCAACCATTCAGATTGTTCCATCATCGTGATGAATCTTTGCAAACTATCTTCAGTAGATACATATGTCCCGTCAATTCTATCTTCTAAATGTTTATAAACCAGTGCAATATCTTGTAACTTATGTTTTGTTCTTGTTTGTAAATCATTTTCTGAAATATAATCATTTAATTGTTTCGGCGTTACCGCATATTTTTTAAAATCTTGTATTTGTTCATAGAGCTTTTCACTAAATCCATAATATTTAACTTGAGAACGGTATAATTTCAATTCTGATTGATGTTGCTGTATGATGTCATAAATCATCATTTCAGTTCCTGCTTTAGATAATTGTTGTTCTACCAAGCCACCAACTTCTTGAAATACACGATAACTTAATCGTTCAAAGTGTAAAACTTCGGTTCTCAAACTACCATTTAGTGATTCATCATTTACGAATGATTGCTCAAGTTGAAAAGTATTTTGTGTAGGCGCAATTAAGACAATAGGATCGCCTAATGGATCTTCTCGCATTTTTGTTTTAATTTCTTCAATTATTGCTTTTGACTTCCCTGTGCCTGCTCTGCCAATATAAGCATTTAATTCCATGATTTACGCCAACTCCTTTGACTCATATTTTAACATATATATGGTTGTGTATAACTATTCTGACACCTTAGACGTCGAATAAATTAGTATATGTCTTTACTGTAATTTTGATTAATTAATAATAGTTTATGGAATATTAGAAAATGGTGGAATAAAAATCTAATTTCTTTAAAAAGATCTCGTCTTTTCACCTCAGATGAAGGCTATGCATAAATCCCACTTACTCAATAAATTGAGTAACAAAGCTTTAATTCTTTATCCAGTAACATACTGCCAATACAATAATTGAGGCTAAGACAATTATTATATTTGTCCTAGCCTCCTCTTACATATTCTTTACGTTAGTTTTTTGCATTATGATTGTACTTTTAAAATATAAGTATATTCATAACATTAAACCTTTTATTTTATAATAAGTTAGGGCAATGAAATCTTATTTAGTTAATAAAATTTCATTGCCCTACTCTCAATATTTTATTATTCATACTTTGTATCTGGATTAAATCCAAATTTCATTTCATTTAATGGCCAAAAACTAAACGACACTTTACCAACAACTTGGTCTTCGTCAATTAAACCAAACGAACGACTATCTTTACTTACTTCACGGTTGTCACCCAATACAAGTAATTTACCTTCTGGGATTTTATTTTTATCTTTTACTTTATCTAAACCTTCAGTTTGTTCGTTCATCTCTTTTGTTGTAAAACTACCAGTTATATAATTATAATCTTTATGTTTTTCATTATAATCTAAATAAGGTTCATCTACTTTTTTACCATTAACAAATAACTGATCTTCTTTATATTCAATGTTATCCCCTGCTGTACCGATAACACGTTTAACATAATCATTATCCTTAGTTGCATGGAAGACAATAACGTTACCTTTTTCAACATCTCCAAATCGTTGACCAATTAAATTAACAATAACGCGTTCCCCATCTTTTAATGTAGGATCCATAGAGTCCCCTTTAACTGTATATGATTTCCCTACGAAGTTAACAATTAGCAATACTAAGGCCACTGCAACAACGATGGACACAATCCATTCTACTATTTCTTTTCTCAATTCCTTCACCTCGTTTATTTAATTAAAAGTCACTGTAAAATTTTCAAACGGATAATATCTTAAGCTTGTGTTGCCAATGATATCTTTCTGATGGACGAAACCTAATGTTCTTGAATCGTTTTTATTTTCACGATTATCATTAAGTACAAAATAAGCATTCGGTGGAATAATATCACTTTCAGAATCTTTAAGGTTTCTAAGTGACAAGTTATTAATGCTATTCTTTGTATACGGCTCATTTACTTTCCTATCGTCTCTATATAATGAACCATTTTTAAATGAAATAGATTGCCCAGATTTTCCGATAATTCTACTAAACTGGATTTCTTTTCCGTTACGATACATAATAATATCATTATTATCTAAAAAATTAAATGTCGTTTTTATTTTATTAACAATAACACGATCACCTTGTTTTAGATTTGGGGCCATTTTATCGTCTTTTATCACTGATCCTGTAAGTACAAATGCCTGAATCAATAGTACAATAATAATCGCAAATATAATGGAAATCAAATGTTTTAATAATTTTCGCAAGTTGTCACTCCTCTGACGAATGCATAAAATGTTTCTCTAGTTTTCTACCAACGAACCACACTATAGCAATCACTAACACTATAGTTATCAACCTTATCGGATTAGTGAAAAGTGTTGTAATGTCATTACCTAACCAGCCAATAAGACCAATCATTATAAATTTAGATGCTATTAGTACAATTAGATAAGCGTGCGCTTTAATATGAGATAAACTTGCCACAATATTAACAAGTGCACTTGGTGTGAATGGAAAACACATTAAGATAAAAATAGGGATGACACCTTTTCTATCAATAAAATGTATTAAACGCTGAACTGAGGTCCGCTGTTGAATTTTTTGCATATATTTTGTATGTGCTAACCTTCTAAAAATTAAAAATACAATGTAACTTCCAACTACAGTACCTAGCCAAGCTAATAAAGTACCTACGAACCAACCAAATGCATTAACGTTCACGATTACAAACACAATGATTGGTAGAATAGGAATAAATGCCTCAATAAATGGTAATAGAAATCCTGCGATGTATCCTAAACTCCCAAATATATCAAACCAATACTGTACTTGTTCCTCTGTCATCAAATCCATCCTCGTCATCACTATTCTTTATAATTATAAGTGTAAAGTTGCTTTTTTAAAACTATAAAGCGTTCAATATAATATAAATCAGTCTTAAGAACGACATAACTTCAAAGGCGTCATCGAATGATTATTTATACTTTCGATTAGCACTAATTTTGAAGAAAATGAAAAAAATAATAACCACACTAATGTTTACTTTAATTAATAAGTTTGCAAAATGTTCGTATGTATAAGAAGAAAAGCGAGTTAGATGAAGAAATCTAATTTATTTAAAAAGATTTCTTCATCCCATCTCGGCAAAAATGACTAGAATTAAAAGGAATAAAAGATTTACGAGAGCTAATGCTCATGCATAAGCCCCACTAACTCAACTAATTGAGTAGCGGGACTTTAAATAGCTCTATACTAAACAGGACTGATTTTTATATCAGTCCTGTTTTTTGATACCAAAAAAGCGCAAAAATCTCTATAATTTAAATGTCCTACCAAATAAACTAAGGAGAGATTATGCGCCTATGAAT
>NZ_JBICNX010000129.1:0-1371 GCF_043107035.1 Staphylococcus sp. 231237_7MaSpsaltlick | reverse complement strand
GGATAGTATTCTGTATCACTTAATTGCGATGCTTTATAACCTAATTTAATATCTTGTCTGTTTGGTCCATGTGGGATTAAATCTATATTACTTAGACCTCTCCCTCCAATATTCCATGCGCCCTCTGTTTGATTTGCTGCAATAGCGCCACCCCAAAGAAAATTTTCTGGAAAAGTTTTTATCGTCATTTTTTAACCACTCCTAATATTGATGTATTAGCACTAACGTCAACAGTATCGAAAGACGTAATAGAGTCATAATCATCTGTATTTGTAATTACTACAATCGTTGTCGGATCATAACCTGCTTCAATAATTTCAGTTAAATCGAAGGACCCGATAATCTCCCCACTATTCACATGGTCACCTTGTTCAACTGCAGATGTAAACGGTTTGCCTTCTAGCTTAACAGTATCAATACCTACATGAATTAGTACTTCAACACCATCGTCACCTGTAATTCCAACAGCATGCTTGGTAGGGAATACTGAGGTCACTGTTCCAGTTATTGGCGCATATATTTTATTTCCTGTTGGTTCAATCGCAACACTCTTACCAATCACTTCTCTACTAAATACATCATCTTCAACGCTATCTATGGGTTTCACTTTTCCTTCAACAGGTGCTTCAACAATCATATTGCCTTTTGTCTCTGCATCTAATAACTCATCTTCTGATTCTGGTATATCTTCAAACCCAAGTACCAACGTTAAAATAAATGATAGTACAATAGATAAAACCATAACGACAATAATCCATACGATACTCATAGGATTGTCTTGATCTATAAATTGTACACTTGTAAATAAACCAGGCGCTGCCATAGACCGACTCGCAAGCCCTGCTAGACCTGCAACCCCACCTGCAACAAATCCGGTAATCATTGACGCAATCATAGGACGTTTTAATCTAATGGCTACCCCATATAGTGCGGGTTCAGTTATGCCTGCAATAATTGCTGATGATGCCGCTGCTAATGAAGTTTGACGTAATTCTCTATTTTTAGTTTTAAACGCTACTGCAAGTGAGACCCCGCCAAGTGATAAATTCGCACCAATTTCAGATGGCATAACCATACCTTCTTTACCAGTCTCTGCAATAGTTTGTACAATTGTTGGTGTGAACACACGATGCATACCAGTCATAACCAATAAAGGCCATAATGCACCTACAATGGCTACTGCTAAGAAACCTAATTGGCCATGCACGAAGAATACAAATTGCGATAACCCTGTACCTATTAAAATTCCAGCAGGTCCAACAATAATAATCGCAATTGGCGCTGCAACTAACAAAATCAACATAGGTTTTAAAAAGTTTTTCATAACAATTGGCGTAATGTGATCGATTATATCTTCAATATATTTCAACA
>NZ_JBICNX010000128.1:0-1371 GCF_043107035.1 Staphylococcus sp. 231237_7MaSpsaltlick | reverse complement strand
GCATAAATGATAATTTTTACTCAAAAGTTAAAACTGACGAATTTGATAAGCCAGTACCCGGTAGAAAATATTTGGGTGTTTATACCACTACTCAAGGTAAACTTCAGACTCAAGTGCAGACTTTTTCACGTTTACTTATTAGCGCAAACAAATTATCTAATGAATTTAAAAACCCGTTTTGGACTATTTTATCATTTTACAACACAATTAATGATATAGGTAAAGCAAATACACTAGCAGATTTAGATATTCCACATGAAATGGAAAATTATTACGACAAAAGAGGAATAAAGGATAGAAGGATATTAGATAACGAAAAAGTTAAAGAATTAACATCGAGAATGAAAAATAGCGAAGTAGCAAAATCGTTATCTAATCTAAAAATTAATTATTCTTTAATGAATAACCAAGCCATTGATTTAGTACTTGCATCTAATATCATTGAGGTAGGAGTAGACATTGATAGGCTGGCATTAATGACTATTATTGGCCAACCAAAAACTACTGCTCAATATATTCAAGTAAGTGGTAGAGTTGGAAGAAAACCAGATGAAAGCCCTGGATTAGTAGTGACGATTTATAATCGTGGAGATAGTAACGATAAGTCACATTATGAACACTTTAATGAGTTTCATCAAAAACTTTATGCTAATGTTGAGGAAACTAGTGTTACACCTTTTTCACACTTTTCAATTGAAAGGGGTTTTCCTGCCGTATTGATAGGTTATTTAAGACAATATTTTGATGAAAAAACACTAGGATACGAACCTGACATTGAGATTATTAAACATAACTTTGATAAGATTAAAGATTTTGTATATGGTAACATTTTGGAGAAAATGAAAATGGTAGATAATGTTGAAGAAGAAAAAGTAAGATATTTATTTGAAAAAATTATAAAGGAATTATACACATTTGAATATGATGTATGGGAAAACACAAGTAATAAATATGGTTATATAAATAGGTTGAATGCGCAAGATATTGGTGATGAACAGAGATCTATAATATTTTCAATGAGAAATGTGGATGCCGTGAGCAAGTTTAGAGTTCAGACTGTATCGGATTTTGAAAATGATTTTCAATTTTAAAGTGGGGGAATAATTATGGCTAGAAAAATAGAAGTACCTAGAGGAAAACTAATTGGTATGAACGGTCCGGGCAGCTTATATATTGATACTGATGGAATATCTTATATTGTAGGTGCTACTGATAAATGGTACGAAAGTGGAGTAAATAAAAATTTAAATAAATTTACTATAAATGATAATAGACTTGAAAATTTATTGAAAGTTAATGAGTTTCGAGAAGTTCCAATCTATAAAGGAAAAAGTGATGATAGGGAAGTTGAAAATTCAAAGTTTACAATAC
>NZ_JBICNX010000127.1:0-1375 GCF_043107035.1 Staphylococcus sp. 231237_7MaSpsaltlick | reverse complement strand
AGTATATTTAAACGATCAATCACTTTTTGAAGTAAGTGAATATGAACAATTGGCTGATCCGAAATTGGTTGAAGAAACACTAGATCATTGGACAAATAAACAAGTTACTTATGACTATAAAGACCAATCAATCTATGTCTGGTACGCAAAATTAGAAAATGATATAACAACGATATATGTGAATTTTCATGACTATAATCCCAATAATGAAGTAACGGAAATAAATGTTAGAAAAAGCGCATTTCGTCCCTTCAAAATGCATACAAATTATATTACAATAAGAAACTTTGAAATCGCGAATGTGGCAACGCAATGGTCGCCTCCAACTGCAGCACAGACAGGCATGATTGATACACATTGGAGTAAAGGGTGGATTATCGAAAATAACACACTTTATAACGCCGTGTGTAGTGCGATTGCTATAGGTAAAGAAATTTCAACAGGTGACAATTTAAATACTTATAGAAAAGATAAACCAGGTTATCAATATCAAATAGAAACCGTCTTTAAGGCAGCCAATAGTGATTGGAATAAAGAAACCATAGGGTCACATATCGTTAGAAATAATGTGATACATGATTGTGGACAAAATGCAGTAGTAGGACATCTAGGAAGTGCATTTAGTAAAATATATAATAACCATATTTATAATATAGGTAATAAGAGAGAATTTTTTGGTTATGAAATTGCAGGTATCAAGTTGCATGCTGCGATAGATACACAAGTGTACAACAATTATGTTCATAATTGCTCACTAGGTATGTGGTTTGATTGGCAGACACAAGGAACAAGAATAAGTAAGAACATATTTAACGATAATACTAGAGACTTGTTCGTAGAAGTAAGTAGCGGTCCGTATATTGTAGATAACAATATACTAACTGCGGATTATGCTTTAGACAACCACGCACAAGGTGGGGCTTATGTTAATAATATTATTAATGGCGAAATAGTACATAGGTTAATGTTGGATAGAGCAACGCCATACCATGTACCACACAGTACATTAATAGCAGGGTTTGCACCAGTTTATGGTGGAGATGATAGATTTTATAACAACATATTTATTGGACAAGAAGGTATACCTAATGTCGGAACTGAAATTTATAATTTTTATACAACTTCACTATCAGAATTTAAAGAAGCGGTTGCTAAAGAAGAAGGCGATCATGAGTCATTCCATAAGATAAAACAACCAGTATATATTGAAGATAATGCATATTTTAATAAAGCAAATCAATTTAATAGAGAAGATCGTAATTTTATAGATGAAAGTGTTAATCCTGATTTATCAATAGTTGAAGAAGGTAATGATGTGTATTTAAATATCTCTGTACCAGAATCATTTATTGAATTTAAAGGAAAAGTATATGAT
>NZ_JBICNX010000126.1:0-1393 GCF_043107035.1 Staphylococcus sp. 231237_7MaSpsaltlick | reverse complement strand
AGATAGATGGACTTTAGCAATGGCAGATGATAACACTTTAACATCATTCCCACCTAATATAACTGCAGAAGAAATCAAAGCGAAAGGTTATAACAATACTTTTAGTGGATTTGGACCAATAATTATGGAAGGTAAAAAAGTTTATAATACTGGTGATTACAGTGTGAACAGTGAAGAATCACACCCACGTACAGTTATTGCTCAATTACCTAATAAAGATACTTTGATATTCACATGTGATGGTCGTATACCAGGAAACTTGTTACATCAAAAAGGCATGACTTTAAATGAAGTGACTGAAACTTTATATAGTTATTATGGTGAAATTCAATTCGCTTATAACTTAGATGGTGGCGGTAGTTCTTCGGCAGTATTACGTTCAAGAATGTTGAATAAACCTTCTGACAATAACAGTAAATCAGAACGTAAAGTATTAGATTTCATTTATGTTGGTAAAGACCCAAGACAGATAAGAGATAAAGATATTCAAAAAGCCTATGAAGATATTGGAGATTTAAGAAGTAACTTCAATTTCCTTTATGGGCTTTTAACAACTTGGAATGAAATTGGTTCTAATGAATTACGATTGACTACTTATAATCAATACACTGGGCTTGTAGCAATGGATGGTAAAAATGCTAAGAAGAAATTTTACATGCAACCTAATGAGTTTAGATTTTGGGATTACGATACTTCGAGAACTTGGTTCAGAGTAACAGAAGATTCTATGCAATTGCACAATAGAGAGTTAGCACGTAAATTCTCGGCTCATGAAAGTGTAAAAGATTGTAACAATTTATCGGCGGGTGGAGATTATCATGTACCTAAAACTGCAAAAGGTTCTCCATATCCTAATCAATCTTCGGCAATCGTTACACAATACAATGTAACTTATTCAGATTTTGAAGATGCCGCAACAGCTTTCCAAACTGCAGTTCCATTTGCTAGATCACAAAATTACAGAATGAAACGAAGAACGTATTCGGAAGGTAAATGGTCACAGTGGTTTGATGTATAAAATTGATTGGATAAATTACAAGGAGTGGTTGAATGTACAATAAAGAAGGAAAATTAAAACTAGAAACAACTGCGAAATACATGCCTATTGGCAATACAAACATTTCGTTTTACGATAGCGATATCGGTACAGCTGACTTAATATTTTACATTACACGCAATCAACGACCACTCGAAGTGAGTGACGAAAACGTTGATTGTTTTTTAATTCCCAAGGCTAGTGATGGAACTTATGTTGTGGATAAAGCAAGTGTCATTGACCCGTTAAATGGTAAAGCAAAATATACAATACCTAGTGAGTTTTTAAAACATACTGGTAAAGTACAAGGTCAATTGTTTATAGCTGTTCATGGCAAAGAGGATATTGTTACGGAAG
>NZ_JBICNX010000125.1:0-1398 GCF_043107035.1 Staphylococcus sp. 231237_7MaSpsaltlick | reverse complement strand
TATTCGAAGTATTACCTAAAAAAGAAGTTGTAGAACTTAAAAAAGAATATGACCGTTTAATTAAATTCTTAGGCGGAATTCGTGATATGAAATCTATGCCTCAAGCATTATTTGTAGTTGACCCTCGTAAAGAGCGCAACGCAATCGCTGAAGCACGTAAATTACACATCCCAATCGTTGGTATTGTAGACACTAACTGTGATCCAGATGAAATTGATTACGTTATCCCTGCAAACGATGATGCTATCCGTGCAGTTAAATTATTAACTGGTAAAATGGCAGATGCAATCTTAGAAGGTCAACAAGGTGTATCAAATGAAGAAGTAGCAGCTGAACAAAACATTGATTTAAACGAATCAACTGAAGCTACTGAAGCAGAAACAACTGAAGAAAACACTTCTGTTGAATCAAACTAAGAATAATGTAAAATGGGTGATAAGATATTTAAGCTTATCACCTTTTTTTAAAATAAATACAATAAAATTCATTAAATAATGGAGGAATATGAAATGGCAATTTCAGCTAAACTTGTAAAAGAATTACGTGAAAAAACTGGCGCTGGCATGATGGATTGTAAAAAAGCGTTAACAGAAACTGATGGTGACATCGATAAAGCAGTAGACTTCTTACGTGAAAAAGGTATTGCTAAAGCTGCTAAAAAATCTGACCGTATTGCGGCAGAAGGTTTAGTACACGTTGAAGCAAGAGGGAACGAAGCAGCAATTGTAGAAATTAATTCAGAAACTGACTTCGTAGCTCGTAACGAAGGATTCCAACAATTAGTGAAAGAAATTGCTATCCAAGTATTGGATACAAAAGCCGAATCAGTAGAAGCTTTATTAGAAACTGAATTATCAGATGGTAAATCAGTTGACCAACGTGTTAAAGAAGCGATTTCTACAATCGGTGAAAAATTAAGTATCCGTCGTTTTGCTATCAGAACAAAAACTGATAACGATTCATTTGGTGCTTACTTACACATGGGCGGACGCATCGGTGTATTAACGGTAGTTGAAGGTTCAACTGACGAAGAAGCTGCTAAAGATGTAGCTATGCACATTGCTGCAATTAACCCTAAATATGTTTCATCAGAACAAGTAAGTGAAGATGAAATTAATCACGAAAGAGAAGTATTAAAACAACAAGCTTTAAATGAAGGTAAACCTGAGAAAATTGTTGAAAAAATGGTAGAAGGCCGTTTACGTAAATATTTACAAGAAATTTGTGCGGTTGACCAAAACTTTGTAAAAGATCCTGATCAAACAGTTGAAGCTTTCTTAAAATCTAAAGGTGGTAAACTTGTAGACTTCGTACGTTATGAAGTAGGCGAAGGTATGGAAAAACGTGAAGAAAACTTTGCTGACGAAGTTAAAGGACAAATGAAATAATTTTTCATAG
>NZ_JBICNX010000124.1:0-1410 GCF_043107035.1 Staphylococcus sp. 231237_7MaSpsaltlick | reverse complement strand
GAAGCAAATGTTGAAATCATTAAAGATAAAGAAACGATAGATTGGCTATGGGAAAAACAAGATAAAACCTTTTTTGATTCTAAAGAAGACCCTGATTTATGTATAATCAAAGCCACACCTAAATCTATTAAGATTATGAATGATGGTAGTATAGATACGCCACAAACGATTACGATTGATTAATGTAACTAACAAACAAGCGTTTAATTCCCTTCATTAGATAAGAAAATTAAACGCTTGTTGTGTTAAATACCATTTTTTATATCAGCTAATATTTCTTCAACTGTTATTTTAGCACTTGTTAATACGATGGGAACGCCTGCTCCTGGATGAACACTTGCTCCAGCAAAATATAAATTTTTGTAATCTCTACTTACATTAGGTGGTCTATAGTAGTTACTTTGAGCTAATGTAGGCATTAGTCCAAAGGCTGCTCCAAATTTTGCATTATAATCATCTTCAAAATCTTCAGGTGTATAAATGATTTCAGTGACAACCTGCTCTTTCAAATTTTTTAAAGCTTTAATGGTTGAAAGCTTTTTATAAATAATATTCTTCACATGTGTGATTGTTGTCTCATTGGACCAATCCACATCACCCGTTTTTAATTCTGAAACAGGCATAAGTACATAAACACCTGTCTGACCTTCTGGCGCTAACGACTTATCTTCCACGCTTGGTGCATAGACATATATGGAAGGATCTTCAGATATTTCCCCAGTAAAGATTTCGTTAATGTTATTATCAAAATCCTTTGAAAATATAACATTATGTAATAAAATTTCTTCAGATAAATCTTTATCTACACCCACATACATCAAAAAGGCAGAACAAGAATAGTCCATATTATCAACTTTTTGTTTTGTATATTTTTTAGGCTGTTGTTCATCTTTAATTAAAGATGAGGCTGCATATGGGAAGTCTGCAGTACATAATATTTTGTCATACTTCTCAATACGGCCATTTATTTTCAGACCTTCAGCACGCTTAAAACGTGTATCAATGATAATCTCTTCAACACTCGCATCTGTATAAATTTGAGTGCCTAGTTCCTCATTTAATGTTTGAAGCGCATTGACGAAGCTATACATACCACCTTTAATAAAATGTACGCCAAACATTAATTCAATCATTGGTATAATAGAATATAGTGAAGGACTTCGTTTGGGGTCAATGCCTATATACAATGTTTGGAACGCTAATATTTTTTGAATTTTCTCATTATCAACATATTTTTCAATTAAGTTATCTGCTTTATCAAATGTTTTTAATTTCATACCTTGATATAAAGTAAAAGGATTATAAAAATCAGTAGGTTTTCTAAACGTTCGCTCTAAAAAATGTTTGCGTGCAATTTCATATCTTTCGTATATATCAGTTAAAAATGACATAAAACCATGTGTGGAGTTA
>NZ_JBICNX010000123.1:0-1424 GCF_043107035.1 Staphylococcus sp. 231237_7MaSpsaltlick | reverse complement strand
CAAAATGAAAGGAATTATGTTGACGCTAATTTAGTGTAATACCATTAAATATGAGAACTTTTGATGGTTTAGGAGGTTTTATTATTAGCTGCTGATTATAAGAAAATAATAATTGCAATTGAGTCAAAATAAACAAAACTATAATATAATCATTATTAATATCTAAATAAAAGTAGCTTTCTGTTAAAACTCTAATAATGAGAACTCTAAACGAGATAAGTAGTCTAGTTTTTGTTGAATTATAACTTTATTTAAGTATTAATAATTATTGCTAACTTAAATATATAGAGAGGTAGATCTACATATGAGTAATACAAAAGAGCGAAAAGTTATACAAATTTATAATAGAGCTTTTTTATTCTAGTATTTATATTGTATCTTTTTGTATATAATTATATAAGTAACTTACCTAATTATATGACTTATATGAACCCCTTAGTGGTAGCAATAATTGCATTGTTTTTTGGAACTCCAATGAAAGCTACATACGATATACTAATTAATATTTATTTTAATTTTGAAGAAGATATACCTAAGTATTTTAAGAAAAGTAGAATCCAATTACACTGTATTATTGATTTAGTATCCATTACTTTCACTTTGATAATAGTAGTTGAGTTTATTAATAATTTAACTATTATAATTGCTAGTGCTATTTTCTTTGTGGTTTGCTTAATCTTGGGTGGATATTTGTACTTTTCAAAAAAATCATTACTTAGAAAGAGAAAAAGTAATTAAAATATGTACGTTTAAACTTTTGTCCAATGAAATACTGTATAAGCTAACATATTGATTTAACTATATTTAATAGATTATTAATTATAAGGTTACCTAGTGATGGATATACAGTACTATCACTTACTAGGGTACTTTATTACACAAGTCTTTAACCCATAAGGTCATAAGATATTCCCCACTGTCAATTACTAAATAATACCAAGCTACAATTAGATATTGAGCACAAACCAAACTTAGAATCATTGTTTGCTAGTGTGAAAACTAACCAAGATGTTACTATTATCCCTCAGTCGTTAACAACAAGACTAGATATTATGGATATAAATTATCGACCCTTAGAGGGTTAGGACCGAGCGATAGGATTAATAGCCTATAAAGAAGAATTAATTGATAATGTCTTTAAATCTCTAGGAAAATATGATATTAGTCGTTTTGAAACAATATAAAAATAATGGTACCGTTTTATATTGCTAAAAATGAAAGTTAAATAAAGAATATATTAAAAAAGACAATGTAGATTTGTAACTTTCGCATTCAAAGTTATTCGAATTGTTAGTATGTATGGGTACTTCTGATCCAGTTGGTGTTTAAATATATTAATTGATAGGAAATTGCCTATGTCGATAAACAGTCCTCAAAGATACCATTACCGAAGAATGTAAATTGACAAAGTTATAAATCATTAT
>NZ_JBICNX010000122.1:0-1450 GCF_043107035.1 Staphylococcus sp. 231237_7MaSpsaltlick | reverse complement strand
TCATTAGCTTTAGGTATTTATAATATTATTATTATTTATGATAAATATAAAGTATTAAATGTTAAGTACGGATTTACTAAGAAAATAGAAAACTCATCAACAATAGCTACTATTTACCCGACTATCAATGGTAATTTAGCACTTAAGGTTAAATATAATGAATGATGCGAAGTAACTATGTATATTCGTATTATTATTGAAAAAGTTATATGATTTTTAATGTTTGCTACTTCATTATTTAAATATTTGTGTCATATCATATGATTGAAGCGTAGACAGAGGGGAGACAGAACACTGTTGTCAAACTTCTGTCACGCGCTTATGTATTTTCTATCATTAAATAAGTCGCGAGAAGTAATGAGTTATATTTTATTAAGGGGATTAAAATGAATCAGAATAAAAATTTAATTGATATTGAACGGAAATTTCGTCCTGAAATTGAGGGACTAAGAATAGTAGCAGCACTACTTGTCGCTATTTATCATATATGGTTTGGAAGAGTGTCGGGAGGCGTGGACGTCTTCTTTGTTATATCAGGTTTTTTAATTACAACATCTATAATTTCAACCATAAATAAAACTGGAGAATATAAGTTTTGGCCATACATATCTAAATTGTTGAAGCGTCTATTACCATCGGCACTATTTATAGTTTTAGTGACATTGGTGTTAAGCTTCTTCTTCTTACCGCTTACGATTTTAACGAAAACAATTAAAGAAGCACTAGCTTCTATATTTTATTATCAAAATTGGCAACTTGCTTTTAGTAGTACAGATTACTTAGATGCTAATCAAATGAAGAGTCCACTTGAACATTTTTGGGCGATGTCTATCCAAGGTCAATTTTATCTTATTTGGTTTGTATTATTTACATTTGTTTTATACTTAGTGCGAAAATATGCGTTATCGAATGGCAAAAAACTTGTTAACTTTTTACTAATGATTATATTTATAGTGTCATTTATTTATTCCATATATCTTACTCAAGTAAATCAACCTTTTGCATATTTTATTACGTTTACAAGGGTATGGGACTTCGCTTTAGGTGGTTTATTATGTGTTAATTTAGGACGAATCAAAATCAATCGTTTAGTAGCTGCTATTATTGGATGGGTTGGCTTAGTAGGATTGATTTTAACAGGCGCGTTATTCGACGTGTCTAAACTATTCCCTGGCTATATCGCTTTATGGCCAATGACATGCGCATTACTTATAGTTCTTTCAGGTAATGTGGACACAAAATATGGTGTGAAAAAGTTTTTAGCATTACCTATTATGATTAAACTTGGTGGGATCTCCTTTGGTATTTATTTATGGCATTGGGTATTACTTTCTTTCAATAAATTTAAAATTGCAGAAGAACCGGGTCTAATATCTGGTGTTATAATTATTTTATTATCCATTGGATTATCTTACTTTATGACGAGGTTTATTGAAACGCCTATTAGAAA
>NZ_JBICNX010000121.1:0-1460 GCF_043107035.1 Staphylococcus sp. 231237_7MaSpsaltlick | reverse complement strand
CTATCATGTGGGTTAATGAGATGTTTGATCCAGAAAACCCTGACACATATTTCTTGGAGGTTTAAAAATGAATAAATTAAAATTGATGACAATTGTTGGAACGAGACCTGAAATTATTAGACTATCAGCTACTATAAAAGCTTGTGATAAATATTTCAATCAAATATTAGTACATACTGGTCAAAACTATGATTACACACTTAATCAAGTATTCTTTGAAGAATTAGAATTAAGAGAACCCAATCATTTTTTAGAAGCTGTAGGCAAAGATCTTGGTGAAACAATGGGGAATATTATAGCTAAATCTTACGAAGTGTTAGCAAAAGAAAAACCTGATGCACTTCTGATACTAGGAGATACAAATAGCTGTTTAGCAGCAGTATCAGCTAAAAGATTGAAAATTCCTGTCTTTCATATGGAAGCAGGTAACCGTTGTTTCGATCAAAATGTACCTGAAGAAATTAATAGAAAAATAGTTGATCACGTGAGTGACGTAAATCTACCATATACAGAACATAGTAGAAGATATTTATTAGATGAAGGATTTAAAAAAGAAAATATCTTAGTCACAGGTTCACCAATGCGCGAAGTATTAGAACAATATGAAGATAAAATTAATACAAGCGATGCACTGAAAACATTAAATCTAGAAAAAAATAAATACATCTTAATTTCAGCGCATAGAGAAGAAAACATTGATATTGAAGATAACTTTAATTCATTAATGAATGCTATTAACGAGATAGCAGAAAAATATCAATTACCAGTTATATATTCAACACACCCAAGAAGCTGGAAAAAAATCGAAGAAAGATCATTTAAGTTTCATCCATTAGTAAAACAACTAAAACCGTTCGGCTTCTTCGATTACAATGCATTACAAAAACATGCTTTTGTTGTCCTTTCAGATAGTGGAACACTGTCAGAAGAATCATCAATGCTTAAGTTCCCAGGAGTTCTAATAAGAACATCTACAGAACGACCAGAAGTATTAGACAAAGGATCAGTAATTATCGGTGGCATTAAATATGATAACTTAGTGCAATCTGTAGAACTTGCAAGAGCAATGCAAAATAATAATGAACCAATGATTGATGCAATTGACTATAAAGATACAAATGTTTCACAAAAAGTAGTGAAGATTATACAGAGTTATACGGAGATTATTAATAGAAATACATGGGGGAAGTAAGGTGAAAATAAGCAAAGAGAACATAGAAATATTTTTGGTGTTT
The DNA here is from genome assembly GCF_043107035.1 of Staphylococcus sp. 231237_7MaSpsaltlick. Taxonomy (NCBI): domain Bacteria; kingdom Bacillati; phylum Bacillota; class Bacilli; order Caryophanales; family Staphylococcaceae; genus Staphylococcus; species Staphylococcus sp. 231237_7MaSpsaltlick. Next base: position 225 of record NZ_JBICNX010000121.1, on the reverse strand, counting down.
CTACTTTTTATTATTAGTTGCTTTCATCCAGTAAGCCTCTACTGTACTTTGATTATTAGTATTATTTATATATTTAAAGGTTATATAGGATTGTTCAAATTAATGTTTTTATTAATACTTCGTACTAATATTTCTCCAGGGTTGTTTTTTGAAATAGGTGATTCTCAAATATTTCAAATATATAAATGGATTATTATTATAGGAGGGTCGATATTAGTATTATTC
>NZ_JBICNX010000120.1:0-1462 GCF_043107035.1 Staphylococcus sp. 231237_7MaSpsaltlick | reverse complement strand
ATAGGCTTCAATTTGACTATCTATCATTTTAAGCTGTGCTTCACAACTCTTAGTCTGTATATGCGAGGATTGTTTAGCTATATTAGGTATAATTAATATTAATAATAAACTTATTATTAGCAAAACCGATAACATTTCAATAAAAGTGGTTGTATTTATATTAAGTCAAATCCTTTCGTTTCAGCATTCTTAGTATGTATTAAGTACTTAAGAACTCATAACATTACGTACGAATTCAAAATTATGGTGGTTTATATGTGGTATTTTGATATATAATTTACACAATATGTTGAATTTATTAACTAAGTTAAATGATTAGTGTGGTCAAGATGTGGTATTTTGAATTCTAATAAGAATCAATTATTTTAAAACACCCAATATTTATTGGTTATTTACAACATAAATAAATGAAAATATCAGCATTATTATGAAAGGATGCTATTTCTTGAGTGAAATTTGGAGGTTTTTATTTAAAAGTTTTGATAAAGTATGTATAGTAATTTATAAATTTATTTGTATATTTATTATTTTTTCGATGTGTATTGCAATGTTATCAATAATTTTTATTGTCTTATCTATTATCAAAGATTTTATTCCAACACGATTTGTTGCCGTCATGCTCATAGAAACTGTTGTGCCTGTAATTTTTGTATTATTTCTTATACAAATTATACAATTCAGTAAATATTTTAACAAAATATCTTTAAGACACAATTATAAACCATTCTTAGTGATAGTATGGGATAAAATCACTGAGAATTTGGTACCTTTATTATGTGTGGTTGCAATGTTTCTAATATCACTATGCTTAGCTTTAATTAATAGCTTTGGTTATAATGCAGATGATTTTGTTTTAGTAGTTATGGCTGTTTTAGCGAATGCGTTATACTCTTTAATAACTAGAAATACTAATAAATATGAAGAAAATAAATTGATGATTGATAATATTAGAGATATATTCTTAGTCGGTATAATTGGTTATTGGTTAATAGATAAATATAAAGACGATACATTTTTGAAGGAAATTACATGGTTATTAAATGCAGATATTAATATAGCGATGGATGTTTTAGGAGTATTAATTTTTATTTTAATTTCAATTTTCATTGCTATGGTTCCGTTAGCCGTACTTAAGTCATTTAAGCATAGTAAGTGATCAGCGTTCAATCTTATTTTGCAATATAGTAAACAATTGTATTACTATGGTACTTTCGGTGCAAATTAGACACTTTCTCAGCGTGCTAATGATAGCTTTTATATTTATTTAATGACATGCTGTTAGAAAAAACTAAAAATCAAGTGAGTTATTAAGACTTATTTAATAGTTCAATATTTTAGTATAACTTGAAATAAATAAAACAGGAGATTTTTAATTTGAAACATTCATTACTTGGTCACCAACTAGATTATAAGTATTACATACTTAAAGATTATGAAAATTTATACAATGAACATATTGATC